>JAJRPK010000298.1 GCA_024280785.1 Gammaproteobacteria bacterium | reverse complement strand
TGTTAGGCGCCGATAACGCTTCATTTTCCTTGACAAAAAACATACCCAATGAGTGCGGGCCTCCCAACGAGTCAAAGATAGTAGCTGAAGTAGGAAAGTTAAAAGTGTTGCCATCACCAAAACGAAACTCATTAGTACGCTGAAGAACAGTGGTTAAAGGACTAGGGAATACGTCAATCCCAGCACCAGGAGTAGTTCCACCCGCGATGGTAACACCCGCGTCCAAAGTTATAGTTATTGTGCCACCGACTGTTGCCAAGTCAGCGGGAGTGAGAGAACCCCCGGCTAGCGTTCGCGTTACGCCACCACCTGCACCTGTAATTTCAGCAGTAGTATAACCAGCACCCGCAATAAATCGGAGATCGACACCCTGGTTTGCAACCACAGTAATATCCGTACCTGATAATGAAGCCGAGATACCAGGGGCAGAGTTAATGGATTGTACCACCTCCACCAAGTCAGCTCCGGATACTTGTATACCATTAATCGTTAGTTGGTTGCCGGCAAGCGCGGTAACTCCCGCACCCAGATTTAAATTGGCAGTAGTTGTAGCCGATGCCGACACACCTTCGATACCTGATAGGTCGGCAGCAATTTCAATAGCCGACTGATCAGCCGCGGACGGGATATTGACTACATTACCGTTGATGGTCATCGAGCTTGCAGCGTAGCCGTTCCCGCTACCTTGCACCTGCTGAACAGCACCTAACGAAGTAACCAGATTAACAATATTCTCGGGCGGAACTAATGTTGAGTCCAAGTTAAACTGTATATCTACTCCGGTTGTCTGTCTGGGTGGAATATCGGCAGAATTTAACTGCAAATCCCCTAGCACACCGGAGACCACGCCTGCAGGGTCGGCGGGAAACCCTTGTACTTTCGCGCCACCGCTGCTAGAAATAAAGCCTTGATCGTCAACACCAAATTGGCCAGCCCGACTGTAAACCCGCGTACCTTGATCGCTGAGGACAAAAAAGCCGCCGCCATTAACCGCAAGGTCTAATGCGTTTTCGGTAAAACTAATATTACCTTGCGAAAACTGTTGGTTAACAGCCGACACCCGAACACCGTTACCAATGGCATTGGAACCGCCTCCGACTATAGAGTTTGCATAAACATCTGCAAACTCTGCCCGAGACTGTTTGAATCCAGCCGTACTTGCGTTGGCAATATTATTACCGGTAATATTCAGATCACTATTGGCTGCTCGCAAACCTGTCAGTGCAGTATTAAAACTCATACGATGTCTCCTGATTTATCTTTGACTTAACTATCTATTCGTTTGATTCTTTCGTTCTCCTATCCAATAGATAGGAGAAGTTACAACTTATAAAAACCGTTTAACGCTTTCTAATGCTACTGGCCCCACACCCTCTACGTTGAGTACTGTGTCATCATTTGCACCTATCGTGACACTGTTGACATTAGCGCCAACCGTCACTGGTAACTCTGTGCTTGTTCCATCCACCAAACCTACCGCCCTTATTTTATAAATACCATCCTCTACTCGCAGACCGCTTGAATTGGTCCCATCCCAAGTAAAGTCTAGTTCTCCCCGATCGCTAGATTGCAGGTTCAAGAGAGTAATCTGCTCATTCGTACCCGATTCGATAAAGAGCTGTATCTGCTCTGCTCTGCTACTCAACTGAATACTGCCACTCACCGAACCACCCCCAGATAATGCTGCCCGATCAGAGGATACCTGCACTTTTCTACCCACTAGTGAAGACGCTTCTAAAGCCCTGCTAGAGCGAAATGCCGTAGACAATTCCTCTAAAGTGGTATTCATATTTTGAATACCTTCGAGTGAACTAAATTGTGCTAACTGGGCAATAAAATCTTCACCTTTTGCAGGGCTCAAAGGGTCTTGGTTTTGAAGCTGCGCGATCATCAAACGCAAAAATGAATCCTTGCCCAATTCGTTATCTTTACTGTCTTGTTTTTTTACCGCCAGCGATTTAAATACATCGTTGGAGACCGCGCCAATATCACTCATAATTATTACCTGATCGTCACTAATTTCTGTTTAAGCCTAAATTCTCAATAACACTCACCGATCAAAATCACTGCCCCAACGTTAGCAATCGTTGCATCATCGACTTGGTGGTATTAATCATCTCTACATTCATCTGAAACGAACGCGAAGCTGAAATCATGTCCGCCATTTCTTCAATACTGTTTACATTAGAATAAAATACGTAACCTTCATCGTCGGCCAAAGGGTGTTCTGGCTCATAAGCACGATTGGCGGGGGCATTACTTTCGACAATACCGCGCACCATCACACCAAAATTCATTTCGCTACCAAAACCATCTGATTGAAGCGCATCAGAACCCGGGGCAAACAACGGTCGACGCGCCTTATACGCTTCAGCCTCGGACCCCGCCACGGTATCAGCGTTAGCGAGGTTGCTGGAGGTGGCACTTAAGCGAATGGTTTGAGCGCTCATTCCCGATGCCGCAATGCTAAATATATCTGCCAAACTCATTGTTTTACCTTTTTTGTTAAATTCCAAATTTAAAATATTTTTTTGTTGATGGGTTTTATCACTACTCAGATAACGACTTTCTCAATACCCGTTCTATGAGGATTTACCGACTACTAATCGCTTTACTCAACCCAGAAAAACGACCGTTAAGTAGTCGAAAACTAGCGCCAAATGCCATCGCATTTTTTGTAAATTCAGCTATCTCCATTTGCGAATCTACCGTGTTGCCATCGATACTAGGCTGTAACGGCACTCGATACTCCAAAGGCACATCCAAACCACCCACCTTAGAAGACCCCAAATGGCCGCTATGTGTACGAGCCATAGTTAGGCCATTGCTGCTGTTTTGGGCACCTACCAATGCGCGGTGAAAATCAAAATCTCTTGCTTTGAATCCTGGTGTATCCACATTGGCCAAATTATTGGCGAGGATAGATGAACGCTGAGTACGCAAATACAGCGACCGTTCGTGTACCCCCAATGCATTATCAATACTGATTGCCGTCATAGTCTTTTCTCAGCGTTTGCTCTAGCGGTTGCGATCATCAAGATGGATCGCTGCTACTCAGGGGTTGAGCAACCGGTGTGCCAAGGTTTTTTTGTTCTTATAATTCAACCACTTAACTTATTGATCGACGGTATGCTAAGCGATAAGCGGCAAGGGTCTGCCGAATTGCGGCAAGGGTTAGCTATGATTCTTTAGAGATAAAAAGTGATTATTATTCAACCAATAGCAGTGAATACTGTCCTCTATCTGCCGAAATTCATGCATGGACAGAGCCGCCCAGCCGCCAAACTGCCAACGGCACAAAACTTGCTAATTAACTAATAGTTACAGAGGTGACGGCAAAATTTTGGCGAATATTTCCTTCGCTTTAAGACCTTAACCTTTGATCCTAAAACAGCCCATCAAGCGGCATAAATTAGAAAGGCAGACAGTGAACCAGAAACGTCTACGGCATCCAAGAAGCGGCACACTACGCTTTGTCGAGCAGCTAACGCGCAAACTTTCTACCTTGCTACGTGCGGCCTCCGCCTGCTACCTCTTGACAGTCACTGCTTCCACAGCGGCTATGGCTACAACAACAATAGCAACAACGGAGGCCCAGCCTACAATCGCCATACCTACAGTCGCCATAGAGGTTCCAACAGAGTCTCTCACCATTGGCGCCAAAGAAATTCAGGCCTTAACTCTTGCCTATGCCAACGAGCACTTGGCAAAAGATATTGCCAATGGAGAGCGCATTGAGTTTA
>JAJRPK010000297.1 GCA_024280785.1 Gammaproteobacteria bacterium | reverse complement strand
TGGTTACTAATCGGACACCACTGAACCAAATTTTTCACTCGGCGGCGCGGGTAATCGCAACAGCAGGCAGACAGCAACAAACAGTAAAAACGCCAGCGAGTAAATCGCCCAATTGTAATGGCCAAGCTGGTCAAATGAGTAGCCTGCCAACGGCGCGCCTATAATCCCCAGAGGTAAAAAAAGTGGCATCTGCGCTCCCGTTACGCGCCCGATAACTGACTGACCGAAATAACAACTATTCAATATTGGGTGCATAGGGATAAAGGCCCCTCCCCCCAAACCAATTAATAATGCCGACAAAATTATAGTATTGAACGACGCACCCATCATCAACAATGCCAAGCCGGCAAGCTTAATGACAATTGCTCCCGCTGCAATATATTTAACCTTGTCTGCTAAACGGTCCACGACCGAAGCAACAATACTTTTACCGAAAAGGCCACCGACTCCTCCCACCGACAGCATCCAAGCGGCCTGTTTTAATTCAAAGCCTTGCACTCGCAAATGATCCGCATAGCACACACCAAAAATCAGCGCTGCATTTAACGCAAAAGCGACGCCAAATCCAATCAACCAAAATGCTGGCTGGCGATAAATCGAAGAATCTAACTTGTCTTCGGTTTTGGTCTCAGCGTTATTTTGAGTATTACTTTCTTGTTCGTTAACTGATGATGCACCACGGCGTACTATAGGCTTGCTGCTGGCCGGTATGCCAAAAATAATGAGCAAGGACAATACGAAAAAAATGACCCCGGCCATGGTGGCCAGCGCGTCTCGCCAAGTACTGTCTTGCATGAGATAAGCGACCCAAATGGGTAACGCCATACTCGCTGCACTCATTCCCATTGCCGATATTGCTAACGCGCGCCCCGAATCCCTTTGATATATTTTTACCAACAAGGAATTGATAACAATGGGACCACACATTACCAGCCCAATAGAAAAACCAAAAAAACCAAAACCCGCTTGGACAATGGTAGACGATACAGAAATAGCATAAAGAGAAAAGGTAAAGGTAGTGACCCCTATCAGCATGAGTATTTTAATGGATATACGATCAGCCTGTGCTCCAATTAGTGGTCCAACAAAGGCCGGAGCAAGCAGTAAAAAAATAGGGGCTGTTGTTACCGTGGCAACACTGACACCAAAATCTTTAACAACGGGATTAACAAATATGCTAAAGACACTCATCATCCCCATGGCAAAACAAAAACACAGCAAACAAATTAAAGCCGGGGACCAAAAGCGCAGAAAATCGGAACGAGGAATTATCATAGGGGTACAGTATCGGCTAAGTTAAGGTAAAAAAGACCCATCTATTTTATGCGCTATGTTCATTCTTTAATAACTGTGGCTACAACTGAAACTATAACTGCGATTAAAGAGCCTACCAAAAATAGGCGGAAGAATTATTAGCGATTATTCTCTAGTAAAGAGTAACACTGCGGCAAAATTTTATTCATTATAGAGTGCCTCGCAAGGATAGCATTTGACATCATCAATAATCGTTGCCATTTAGTCAGAAAGTTTAATCTATCAATTCGGCTACCGTGCTGACACCTCCTTGCTTAAATCCAGCGCTTGAGGTAACGTGATTTCAAACAAAATCTGCCAATCTCCCTCAAGGCCTTTCTATGCTTTCATCTATGGATGACTACCCTTTACATCAAATCTCGGATGTAATGCGCAACACCGCTACCAGCGATCGCAATTTTTACGATCGCTATTATTTTAATATGCATTGCTGTAGCGAAGAGTTATTTGTTGTTTTTGGTCTGGGCCAATACCCCACCCTAGGAGTACAAGACGGATTTTTTCTCGCTAGCTACGGCGACAATCATCAGGTCGTTAGAGCCTCTAAAGTTATTAAAGACCGCGCTGATATCGATGTCGGACCACTGCGTATAGAAGTTATTGAAGGTTTGCAAAAATTACGGTTGACCGTCGAACCCAACAACCAAAATATTGAAATGGATGTTATTTGGGAAGGCGAACATTACCCTTTTCTAGAGCCTCGACATTATATCCGAAAAGAGGGACGAGTACTGTTTGATACAATGCGGTTTGCGCAATTGGGCCGTTGGAGCGGCAGCTTGCGCTTGGGCGACAAGCACTATGAAGTAACACCTGATAAATGGATAGGAAGCCGGGATCGATCGTGGGGCATTAGACCCGTAGGCGAAGCAGAGCCCGCGGGAATTCATCAAGGTACGCCTTCAATGGAAGGTATGTGGAATTACTTTCCTATTTTATTCGATGATTTCGCGCTGCTTTACATCCTCAACGAAAATAACGACGGCAGTCGGAGCAACGAAGAAGCGATGCGCATATGGAAGGATCCCAACCGCGAGCCAGAGTGGCTTGGACGCCCCGAGCACGACCATACATTTATTGACGCAGCCCCTTTTAAAGCAACTATTAAAGAAGGACTTGTGCGTTTTTCCGATGCGCCAGGGGGCCCACTGGAATTGCGCGGGACCCCTATGCTGCAAACCTACATAACCGCAGGCACAGGTTACGGCATGGAGCAAGATTGGCGTCACGGCATGTATCAAGGCGATCTGGTTGTCCAAGGGCTCCACTGGAGCAAAGAACGAGATCAGGACAAAATGTACGGCCTTGTCGAAACTCCCGCACGGTTTGAGCTAGGCGACCAAGTGGGTTATGGCATGATGGAGTTCGGTTTTTGGAGCAAGTTTGATCGGTATATGAAGACTTAGTGATATGCCCTTCGGCATTTGTAAATAAGTGTTATTGCTGAGAAGGCCTTTGAAAAGGGCCTCGGGAGTATATGTCATCGGCTTTTGTCTTATAATATTACTCTAACGACCAATCGATTCCAGACTTCACCTTCGACTGAAGGTATATGTTAGCACTGGAAAAATGGCGATTACCAAGAAAGCCCCGATGAGCAGACAATGGCGAAGGATGTGGGGACTTTAGCACCAAGTGTTTTTCGCCATCAATCAACTGGCCTTTTTTTTGCGCATAAGCACCCCACAACATAAAAACCAAGCCCTCACGATGTTGGTTTAAGGCTGCAATGATTTGATCAGTAAATCGCTCCCACCCCTTGCCCGCATGTGAACCTGCTTGTTTATGCTCAACAGTCAGCACCGCATTCAGTAACAAAACACCCTGTTCCGCCCAGTAATTTAAGCAACCATGCGCGGGGCGAGGCACCTGCAAATCCGCATTAAGCTCTTTAAATATATTCATCAATGATGGCGGCGGCTTAACACCTTTGGGAACAGAGAAACTAAGACCGTGTGCTTGCCCCGACCCGTGATAAGGATCTTGTCCTAATATCACGACCTTTACCTTATCAAAACCGGTAGTATTAAGTGCGTTAAAAATCATTTCTCCTTCGGGATAAATGATTTTACCTAGCCCTTTTTGCTCGACCAAAAAAGCGCGCAGGGATTTCATGTAATCCTGCTCAAACTCTCCCGCCAGGTGTGCTAGCCAAGACTCTTGCAATTGAATTGTTTTAGACTCCATAGGTATTAACCGCTACTGAATAAAAGAAAGAGGATGGACTACGCGGTCAAGCCATTGGCATTAGGAATAACATTTCACCCGATTGAACTATCTCTTGCCGCTGATTAACCAATTGGATTCCAAAACTAAGCAAT
>JAJRPK010000296.1 GCA_024280785.1 Gammaproteobacteria bacterium | reverse complement strand
TCACTCCCATTTCGAAGGTGCAGAGTGAGCTAGTGAGTGCCCCGTTACCAGAACCAACGACTAAAACATCGACACTTTTATCCCAGTCGTTGTTCGGGTTGCTTGGCTGGGTTGAGTCTGACATGTTAGCGCCTCTTAAATAGCAGTAGATAGTAAATACGTGATCGTGGTGCAAGATACAAGGAGTGTACTGATATTTGGCCGGAAGGCTTTCTCAGTGCTTTTTCTGTGAGCTGAATCCAGAGTGTCAGGAAAGATAAATTTACTAATCACCGAAACGTCTCTATGTGGCGGCATTGTAGAGGATAGGTGGGTAAAATGTAATTGACCAAGAGGGTCTCCGTGACTGTTAACACAAGGTATAATCTGCCTGATTGGGCAGTATTGTCACTAGGGCGATAGTTTTCCGGCGATATAGCTGTTTAGCGGTCGTTTTATTTCATAAAATTTGATAAGCGCAGTAACGCCCTAGCAGCAATACATTAAAGCTTACCGGGAAAAGAAAACATGTCATTGCGTATTCCGCTCTATGAATGCCAGAGTTTGATTGAGGCACACTTGCTAAAGGGGATGCTGGAGCAGTGTGAAGTCGATGTTCAGCTACAAGGTGAATCGCTGGTGGGCGGAGTGGGTGAATTACCCGCTGCGGGGTTATTAGTGCTTTGGGTTTCTGAACAACACTTGCTGTTGGCAAGAACCCTTATTACTGAGTACGAACAGCGAGAAAGCGAAGAAGAGCGCGGGCACTTTCTAGCCTAGTAGGTTGATGATTTACTTTAAGAGAAATATTTTTTAATATTCTCATTACTGGAAAATTTTGATGCCTTTTTTTACGGTCAGAGCTCGAACTAAGTTAATTGCGGCTTCTATAAGGATATACGGTATTCTGATAATGGCTTTGATACCGATTGCGACAGCGTTGCCAATGAGTGAATGGCAATATGGTCAGTCACAAGGTCTGTATTCTAATTTGCTGGACCGTTTGCAAAATCGATCTAAACTATTAAACCCAATAAACGGTCGTCAATTTTTTGAGCACGACGATCAAACCGTCAGTCAAGAACAATCGGGAGTACCAACCATGTCTTCTTCTATAGTTAAACCACCAGAAGGTAGTTACGCCGAATTAAGTAACGGGAGAAAAATTCATTATCTGGATCACGGCGAGGGACCGGTCGTGGTTTTTTTACACGGTAGTGGTGCAGGAGCCAGTGGCCACAGTAATTTTAAAGGCAATTATCCGTATTTTGCGCAGGTAGGTTTTCGCGTTATTGTTCCCGATTTAATTGGTTACGGTTATTCGGATAAGCCCGATGATGTTGAATATCCACTGCAATTTTTCGCCGAGAACGTAACACTTTTATTGGAACACTTGGGTATTGATGAGGTGGTACTTATCGGTAACTCTTTAGGTGGAGCCATTTCACTACATATTGCGTTAGAGCAACCGAAGCTGGTAAAAAAAATGCTTCTGATGGCTCCTGGCGGAGTAGAAGAACAAGCGGCTTATGGCGCTATGCCCGGCATGAAAATATTTTTTGAGACCTTTGCCGGTGAGCCCAGCAAAGAAAATTTAAAGCGTTTTTTAAGTGAAGCTTTGGTTCATGACCAATCAGTCGTTGACGATGAGCTTCTCGATGAGCGTTGGTATGTTTTTCAGCAACAGAATCCTCAGGCGGTTAAAACCATGCAAGTGCCCAATATGGCATCGCGCTTGGGTGAACTTGAAATGCCGGTTTTAGTTATGTGGGGCCTCAATGAAAAAATTATGCCTGAGACTGGAATTAACATTTTGGCTAAGGGTATAAAGGATGTAAAAATCATTCTCGTGTCTAACTGTGGTCATTGGGTCATGGTGGAACATAGGGATTTTTTTAACCGCATGGCCGAAGATTTTTTAGAGAACTGATGGCTTAAGTAAATTAAATTGATTAATTTTTCTGGAATAGTAGTTTTAAGTGAGATTTCCGGAATGCGGTTGAGATAATTTTATAACGAACGATGAGATGACTTTAGAATGAATACAGAGCAGCAAAATACTCTAGGCGACGAGTTGTATCGCGCTTTGCGTGATCAAGTAACTATTGTGCCGTTTACCGATCGAGAGACTGAAATTACTATTGATGATGCGTACTATATTTCATTGCGTATGCTTAAAAATCGTTTAGAGAATGACGGTGAAACAGTGGTAGGTAAAAAAATTGGCGTTACCAGCAACGCAGTACAAGAAATGCTGGGTGTATTTCAGCCTGACTTTGGTTTTTTGACAGATGTAATGCAACATCAAAACGGTGCTACCGTATCGATTGCCGATGTCATGATCCAGCCGCGTGCAGAGGGTGAGATTGGCTTTCGGTTAAAAAAAGATTTGGTAGGACCCGGTATTACTGAACAAGATGTTCTCGATGCGACCGAGACAATAATGCCGTGTTTTGAAATAGTCGATTCACGAATAGATGACTGGAAAATTAAGATTCAAGATACCGTTGCGGATAATGCTTCCTGCGGTGTTTTTGTTTTGGGTGATAATGAAGTTGACCCGAAAAACCTTGATTTGCCTAATTTAAAAATGAAAGTCTATAAAAATGGTGAGTTGTTAAGCGAGGGTTTAGGTTCGGCTGTTCAGGGAAATCCTCTAACGGCTGTGGCTTGGTTGGCAAACACTCTCGGAAAATACGACATTCCCTTTAAGGCAGGAGAGATTATTCTGTCAGGGTCGTTAGTTCCTTTGGAGTCTGTTCAGGCCGGCGATAAAATGCGCCTTGAGTTAGAGGGTGTTGGAGAAGTGAGTATTAATTTTTCTTGAGTGCGGTCATCATTGCGTGGCTTGACGAAATTTGGAGCATATGGATGGAGTTTGAAGGTGGGTGTTATTGCGGTGTGCTTAGGTATAAAGCCTCGGGAAAGCCTTTATTTAAAGCACTATGTCACTGCCGCGAATGCCGGTATTTTTCAGGGGGTATGGCCGCACTACTGATTGGTATGCCTAAGGCTGGTTTTTCTTACACCAAAGGAACACCCGTAGTTAGTCACAATATTTATGGAGAATCAAAGGCACATCGTGAGTTTTGTGGTCAGTGTGGAACTCATATCTTAGCTTGTAGCGAAGAAAGCTCTGATCTTGTGTCAATGAAGGCCGGAACCATGGATGATACTGAATTATATGGATTGCCCGAAATGGCTCTACAGATGGTGGATAAACAGGCGTACCATATCGTGCCCGAGTCAATCGCACAATATGAGCATTGGCCTTGGTCATAGTCATGACCATAGTTTTATCGCAGGGTAAAACCTTCTAAATCGGGTTTCCTGATCCACGCCCCAAAAACAATCAGCCGTCCAATCAGCCGTCAAGGCGAAGTCGTGACGACTTGATCAGATCTGTTTTAATGTAGATGTACGATGAACGGGCATACTGTTATTTGACCAGCTCACTGAGTGATTGTGTATTGTCTTTGTTGAATAGAATTATTTTATCGGCTACCAAGTCGAGCCTTCTTGATTCATTGCTACCTAAGGGTGTTTCGCTAACAACGTAAATGGGTGGGACTTGATCTGTTTGCTTGCTCTTAATTTCAGAACCTAACATGTCGAGGATATCGACGACTTTATCATAGGGGATTCCCAAGCCTAACATGATAATGTCGGGAAACTTTTGTTGAATGCGTTCAATGGCTTGAGCTTTTGAGGTTGCCAACATGCATTGCCATGCTTCATCAGACAATTCGTTCAATAATAATTGTCTGGCCGTGGATTCAGGGGCGATAAGCAAGGCTGTGCCTCGTCTGTCTCTAGGGTTCATTTGCCTTAGAACCGCCGCCATTCTTTGTCGGTCGACAGGTTTTGATAAAAACTCGGCCGCTCCCAAATCAAATCCCAAATTTTTCTCGTCGAGCATTGATTGTAATACCACAGGGATATGTCGGGTTACAGGAGACTCTTTTAAAACAGAGAGTGCCGTCCAGCGGTCTATATCCGGCATCATTAAATCGAGCAAAATCAAGTCGGGTTGCTCTGTGTTAGACAGTTCAATCCCGCTTTTGGCATTATCCGCTTCGATTCCTTCGTAGCCTTCTTTTTCCAGATGACGTAACAATAATTGTCGAGCTTCAGGATCATCATCAATGACTAGTACGCGACCTAACTTCACACTCTGAGACGAGGTTGAAACCGCTTTATTCGAAGATGAAGAGTCGATAGGTGGCAAGCTTAACTCTTGCTGGTTTTCGGCAGGTATAACGTCGTGGGTTATATACTGCGGCATTTTCGTAGGCAATACGATAGTGAAGGTTGTGCCTTCTCCTTCGGCGCTGGTGACATCCATGGTGCCGTCCATTAGCTCGACAAACTGTTTGCAGATCGAGAGTCCCAAACCTGTACCGCCATACTTTTTTGAAGTACTGGAGTCTGCTTGAACAAAAGCCTCAAATATTCGATTGAGTTGTGATGGGGTCATACCTATACCGGTGTCGGTGACGTGATAAATGACCTGTTGGAGTTTTTCATTGTAAGAAACGAGGACGGTTATTTTACCGTTTTCGGTAAACTTACAAGCGTTGCTTAAGAGGTTTAAAATAAGTTGGCGAAATTTAATCGAGTCGTTATAAAGATTTGGAATGTTATCTGAACTTTCTAAAGCTAACGTATTATTGCCTTTTTTAGCAATGGCAGACATGGTTTGTACGAGTTCTTCGATGATGTCTATGCTGTCAAAAGTCTCATTGAATACAGTCATATTGCCCGATTCTATTTTTGCAAGATCCAGTACGTCATTGATTAACTGTAATAGGTGTCGGCCAGAGCTTAGTATTCTTTGCAAATCACTGACGGCTTGTTGCTCATTGAGTTTTTTCTCTTCGCGATAATCTTCAATAATCATTTCGCTGTAACCAATAATGGCATTGAGCGGTGTACGGAGTTCGTGACTCATATTGGCAAGAAAATTAGTTTTAGAACGATTAGCTTGGTCGGCCTTCTCTTTTGATTGCTGCACTTGTGCCATGGCGTTACGTAGCTTATCGGACATTTCGTTAAACGCGATAGTTAAGTCGCCGATTTCATCATCACTGTTAACGGGAATGTGATAGTTGAGGTCGCCACCACCAATACGTACCGTACCAAGATTAAGTTCATTGAGTGATTTGTTGGTATAACGTATGAGTATATAACCAAGGCCGAGAGTAAGAATGATAGTAAACAAATAAATGGCCATTGTGATTCTATCGGTGAAGCGGACTGTCTTTTGCAGCTCGATTGTTTGCAGCTCAGCAGCAAGAATTTCAAGCGATTCAAAGTCTCCAAGCAGCTGCATGGTGTTGGCGAACTCGCTCTCAATCTCTTGTGTTTTTGGTGTTTGATGGTCGTTATAGCCAAGATAAAACTGCCGCCATTGCAGTTGCAAAATATCATGCCCTGCTTTTAGCGATTCGTAAGAGCTGGTCGTAGCGACATAAGGTTTTAATTGGTCGATTTTGACTGTTAATATCAAGAGTTCAGTAAGCCCGTTTTCGATCTCTTTTTCACTGAGTTTTTCAGTTCCGCTTTTTTTGAGGGCGTCGAGTACTAAGATTTCTTTTTGTCGGTTTTCTAGTAACTGCCTTATGGTGACCGACGCGAGTTGTCCTGCAACGGCATTTTGTAAATTATCGAGTCGTAGGTTTCGATTTTCGGTACTTAATTGATAAGTGATGTTCGTTAGAGTAAACAGCGCAACGATAGCTGTAATGGACATCGATAGTCGGAGGCGAAGTGTAAGGCGAGGAAGAGAGATCAAAACCAGCGTACTCGATTAATGTGATGATGTGGCCAGTAGTTTGTTGATTTTGGCAAGCAGTAACGGAAAGTCTATGGGCTTGGTGGCGTAGTCATTACATCCGGAGTCTAGTGCTTTTTGTTCGTCTCCCGCCATTGCGTGCGCGGTCAGGGCGATAACGGGAAGTGATTGCGTTGTCTGATGTGCTCGTAATTCGCGGCAAGTTGACCAACCGTTTCGTATAGGTAAGTTCATATCCATAAGCACAAGGTCGGGAATCGACTTGGCAATCATTTGCAAAGCCTCTTCGCCATCAGAGGCTGTTTCTATGCTAAACCCCTTGCGTTCAAGTCGTCGAGTAAGCATGTCCCGGTTCATTTCATTGTCTTCGACCAGCAGGATTTTCGTCATGACTTGGCCTCACTGTTTTTCTGAGTGTTTGTCGACGGGTCTAAAGATTGGGCTGTTATCGGTATCGCAGTTACTGCCGATGGGTCTTTGTTGGTTATATCGTCGGCTGCATTGGTCTGTTTGTCGGTGACATTGTCAAAAATATCCTGGACTGAGCTTACATTAATTGTTTCGCTAACACCCTTGGGTTGTAACCGAAGTTGACGGCCAACTTTTAATGTTCGCGAACAGTGATCAATAGTCGATTCTGCCACGAGTATTTCGCCGGCTTCGGTTTGGTCTTCAATTCTGGATGTGACATTTACCGCGTGGCCAACAACGCCGTATTTTGCGCGGGTGATTGAACCTATATTTCCGGCAATGACTTCGCCGGTATTTATGCCAATACCGATACTGATGTCAGGTAGACCGAGTGTAGCATTTCGCTGGTTGATTGCTTTCATTTCGGCTTGCATTGCTAACGCACAAGAAATGGCGCGGTCACTATCGTCTGGCTTTGCTACCGGCGCACCAAATAATGCGAGAATCGCATCGCCAATAAATTCATCAACGGTGCCGTCGTGGGCCATGATAATATCGGCCATAGTGCCCAGATAATTGTTTAACAGTTTAACCACTTTCTGTGGAGGGAGTGATTCACAAATAGTGGTGAATCCGCGTATATCGGCCATTAATATACTGACCGTTTGGAGCTGGCCACCCATATCGAGGCCATCGGGCTTGTCGAGCAGATTGGCTACGATTTCGGTAGAGAGGTAGCGACCGAAGGTGTTTTTAATAAATCGATGGCTTTTTTCCAGCTCATTACTGAGCAGGCGTTCTTTGTCTACCCAGCGTTTTCGATCAAGCCCTGCGTATAACCTTGCTTGCAACAAAATTTTGTTAAACGGTTTTTGCAGATAATCGTCAGCGCCCGCTTGGATACATTTTATAACTTCAGATTGATCGCTAAGTCCAGAGATGACGATAACGGGTATTGCGCGCCACAGCTCAGATGCCTTTAGTTTGGCGAGGACTTCGTGGCCGCTGACCTTGGGCATTATGAGATCGAGAAGTATAAGGTCAATATCTTCATCGCCTAATATATCGTAAGCTTGGTTGGCTGTTGCGCAGGGAAAAGGCTCAAGGCCTAGTTGCTGTATGTGGCGGGAGAGCAGATCTCGATTGGCTGGTTCGTCATCCAGTATCAGGATTTTTCCGGTAGAATGACTTCGATTTTCGCTCAATATTGCTGATGAAAAGTCATAGTTTTCGCTAGTTTTTTGACGTGTTTTCTCTAGCGTCGAAATAGTTTTCGCTGACCAGAGCACGATTTTATCGAGCAAGTTACTCAAACTGGCGCTAGGATCAGTTTCAGTGTCTTTGATGAGTTCGGCGTAGCCTTTGGTAATGCCGATGGCATTGCGGATGTCATGGCGAATTTCTGCACTTTCGATTCTATTGAGCGGAATGCCTTGCAAATTGAGGTTGTCGAGTTTAGTGACACTGTTTTCTAATGCCTCGTACATACGAGACAGGTCATCCTTCAGTGTTGCAGATAGTTTGTTTTTGACCAAAAGCTGTCCGACTTTGACCTGTAAACCCTGTAGTCTGACGAGTTCGCGAATTGGTACAGCGTTACTCATGTGCTGGCCATGTGATGGTTGGTCCCATTTATTTTTGACTCCAATAACTATTGCTGTACTGGCAGACTGCTTTAATTAATCAGCATTGTTGTGTATTACCGAAGGTGGAGGTCGTTAGTATAACGCCAACTAACAGTGGAATACCCCAAAATTTACTTTTCAGTGTGGCTTTGTTTGCTTTCGCAGGTAATTTGCGGCGGTTCCCTGATAAAAGGCTTGCTAAGACCAAGAGTTTGCCACGAAAATTGGTCTTAAAATTTTGTTTGCGGCTCAACTAAATTGATCAAAAGTAAGAGTATTTGACAGATAGCTTTGTCGAAGCAAATTAAAGTGCTATATTTGTCCGATTTTCGCGGTGTACCCTTGAAAAGTCAGTGCGAAATCGTAGAAAATGATGGTGTCGGTTAATCTTAACTGCCGAACCCAACATCAATATGAAAACTTGTGGAGATCACCCTAGTGAGTGTGTTGAAAAGCGTTGAAATTTTTTCTGGCCTGTCCGATGCTGAACTGGTCGCTTTAGAAGAATCTAGTATTCGTCGGAGTTACCCAAAGAACACAGTCATTATTAATGAAAATGATGTTGCGGATTCTTTGTACGTTATTGAATCGGGCAAGGTTAAGGTTTATTGCAGCGATAAAAATGGCAAAGAATTTATCATGAACACCTTGGGCAGCGGGGATTACTTTGGCGAGCTTGCTCTGCTTGACGATGATCGCCGTTCGGCATCGGTGCGAACGATGGAAAAGGCGGAGTTTTGTATTATTTACAAACAAGATTTTAACCAAGTTCTGGATCAGCACCCCAATATCGCGAAAACTTTGATTCGAAACATTACTCGTCGTGTACGAGCGCTGACCGAAAAAGTTAAGAGTCTTGCCCTGCAAGATGTCTATGGCCGAGTCACTAAAGTTCTGAATAGTCTGGCGATCGAGCGAAATGATGAGTTTTATGTCGAAGAAAAGCTAACCCAGCAAGATATTGCTGATCGAGTCGGGGCGTCTCGTGAAATGGTTGCGCGAATTCTTAAAGATTTGACCATTGGTGGGTATATCAGTTTCGAAAATCGACATATTGTTATTCATCGCCGCCTTCCTGCCAATTACTGATTGCTAGCCGAATTTAGCTTTGTTGAATTCGGCTTTTTTCACGGCTTGGCTTTCTCCCCGGTTTTCTGCCCAGCTTTCTCTTTAGTTTTCCCTTTAGTTTACAACAGGCAGAATTAACGCTAAACCAGTGCTGAATCGATAATGCCAAAAGCCTCGCTTTATGCGGGGCTTTTTTGTGTTGATTCGTTTAAATTCTCGTTAGGCTATTCGGCTGTGCTATCAACGATACTGGTAAAGGTACCTTGCCGGAGCCGGGTAGTGACTTTTTCTCCGATCGACAAATGTCGGTGCGATTGGATGATCTCACCGTTCTTTGCGGTGACGATTGCATAGCCTCGGTCTAACGTAGCCAGAGGGCTTACTACGTGGAGTGTTCCACTAAGATGCAACCAGCGTTGGTTTTGGGTGTGAAATATTGCATTCATACTGCGAAACAGGCGCTCGGATAGCTGATGAACTGCTTGCTGCTGCTGATTTATCACCAGTAAGGGCGATAGACTTTGAAGCCGAATTTGGTGTTGCTTGAAGAGCTGTTGATTGAACTGGAGTTTTTGCAAAATGGCGCGCTGCATAGCTGAGTCCAGCTGGTCTACTCGTTGTAAGTACTGGCTTAACTGATAGCTGGGGTGCTTAACTCTTGCCGAGAGTGCTGCCAATAGGGCTTTAGCGTGATCAATGTGGTTGAGCAGTGAATTTTGTAGTCGAGAATAGAGCTGATTTGAGCGGTGCTGTAAAGCTTGTTGATCAGGACTAAGAATTTCAGCGGCTGCTGTCGGCGTTGCGGCCCTAACGTCGGCGACAAAGTCGGCAATGGTCACATCGGATTCGTGCCCTACAGCGCTGACAACGGGTAGGCGGCTGCGATGAATGGCGTGAGCGACAACGGCTTCATTAAATGCCCACAGATCCTCTAATGAGCCGCCGCCTCGACCTACAATTATGGCGTCGGGCCGAACAGTGTCAGGGGTTAATTCATCGCTCTCTGAACTTTGCTTATTTTCAACGGCCCACTCGTTAGCCAAATCGATGGCATCGGCAATTTGCTGTGCTGATCCTTCGCCCTGCACTGCAACCGGTATAACAATTAGCTTGACGCTGCTACATCGACGGGCAAAGGTTGTTTGGATGTCGGTGATGGCCGCTCCTTGTGGTGAGGTAATTACAACAATTTGGCGGGGGAAACCCGGTAAGCTTTGCTTGTTTTTAGTCTCAAATAGACCTTGCTCGCTTAGCTGCTGTTTAAGCTGATCATATTGCTGCTGTAATTTACCCAGCCCGGCGGGTTCCATTCGTTGGGCAATGAACTGATAACTACCGCGAGGTTCGTATAGGCTGAGCTTGCCGGTTAATAACACTTGCTGGCCGTTTTCAGGCTGAAACCGAACGCTTCGATTCTGAAATCGAAACATTGCCGTTCTCAATTGGGCTCCTTCGTCTTTAAGAGTGAAGTACCAATGGCCAGAGCGGTGCTGGATAAGATCTGAAATTTCACCTTCAACAAAGATACCCGAAAATGATTGTTCCAACGAAGCGCGGGCAAGCTGGTTCAACTCTGTAACACTCCAGACTTGGGAATCAGCTGTCACTGTAGTTGCCGCTGTAGTTGCCACTGTAGTATCGTGGTTTTTTGAGGTATTTGAATTAGACATAGATAGCGAGCTTGTAGTTATTTTGGGCGAGTGTTTAGGCGTTGGGCAATTGTATGCCGCAAGATGATTTGATTCCAGTTTGCCCATTTACCAATGGGTTTCATAGTCCTATAATGCGCGGTTTAGCGTTAGTCGATCACTTGTGCCGTGTAGGTTCTTCTGCTGCGGATTTTGTGGTTCTAGCGAGCTTTATATTGATAAAGCACTTATTCCATTCCCATTTGTCATTTATATTCAGGAAACGGGTCAATGCCACGAATCTCCCACGAAGCTCTTACTTTCGACGATGTTCTACTGCTGCCTGATTACTCAGAAGTTGTTGGCAGTCAAGTCAGTCTGCAAAGCCTGCTGACGAAGAAGATTCGTTTGAATATTCCTTTACTTTCTTCGGCAATGGACACGGTTACCGAATCCCGCCTAGCCATTGCCTTGGCTCAAGCGGGTGGCATTGGTATTGTCCATAAAAACATGTCGGTAGAAGAGCAAGCGAAGGAAGTTAAGGCGGTTAAGAAATTTGAAAGCGGAGTAGTCAGAGATCCAATTACAATCGAGTCAAAGGCGCCGATCAGTGAACTGTTAGAAATCAAACAGCAGTACAATATTTCGGGTGTCCCAGTGATGGACGGTGAAGATTTGGTCGGGATAGTTACCAATCGCGATGTCCGTTACGAAACAAATCACGATGTGACGATAGACACCATTATGACTCCACGCGAACGATTGATTACCGTAGGCGAAGGTATGGCTCCCGAGGCCGTAAAAAAAGTACTCCACGAGAATCGCATTGAAAAAGTGTTAGTTGTCAATGATGACTTTGAGCTCTGCGGTATGATTACGGTAAAAGATTTAGAGTTGGCTCAGCGTTACCCCAATGCCTGCAAAGATGAATCCGGGCAATTGAGAGTGGGGGCGGCGGTGGGTGTTGGTGGCGATACCGACGAACGAGTGGCGGCTCTTATAGAGGCGGGTGTGGATGTCGTCGTCGTTGATACGGCGCACGGTCATTCAAAAAATGTTCTCGATAGAGTTCGATGGATTAAACAACATTTTCCAGATA
>JAJRPK010000295.1 GCA_024280785.1 Gammaproteobacteria bacterium | reverse complement strand
TTACTCGCTATCCCTCTCAAGTCTTATACTCAGCCAATAATCATAATGGCCGTTATCCCGTTCAGCTTTATCGGTGCCATCATGGGCCATTTGATATTGGATACGGCCTTTTCCATGATGTCTTTTTTTGGTGTTATTGCCCTCACCGGGGTTGTGGTCAACGACAGCTTGATTTTAACCGATGCCATCAATCAACGACTCAGCCAGCAGATGCCGTTGATTGATGCCGTGACAAAGGCCTGCAAACAAAGATTCAGGGCTATTCTTATCACCTCGTTAACCACATTTTTCGGTTTATTCCCCATGCTTTTAGAAACCAGTCTGCAAGCCCAGTCCATGTTACCGATGGCAATTTCCCTCGCTTTTGGTATCGTTTTCGCGACGGTTATTACCTTGCTGCTAATTCCCTGCTTGTTTCTAATTTTGGACGACCTCACTGCTAGCAAACGCAGGCTGACAACGACTCCTGAGGCCATTACCAGTGCTTAAGCCATTTTTCAGGCTCTATACTCAACAGAACTTTCCAGACATACAAAAATATCCATAATAGATGCGATGATGGCCACGGTTTAGTCAACGAAAGTCAAAAGTGCTTTTATTTAGCCGCTTAAATCGATACCATACACAAGAATTTTATTGAATATAAAATGTCTAGTTAGCTTCATGAAGTTAACGCTTAATAAATAGCAATTAAATTAATTATTCATAAATCATAAAAGTGGGGTCATTTATGGCGCGTACCCGTCACGCTTCTTCATCGGCCGAAGAAGAATCTGAGATCGATTTAACACCCATGCTCGACGTGGTGTTTATCATGCTGATTTTCTTTATTGTTACTGCGTCTTTTATTAAAGAGTTTGGGTTAGAAATAAATCGCCCGGACGATGCGCCCGAAGTAGACATCCCCACTGAAAATCAAAACATATTGATTGCGATTAATGCCTCTAGCGAAATTCTTGTCGATCGACGGCGTGTAGACATCCGCTCAATACGCTCGGTTATCCAACAAAAGTTAGCCGAGAACCCTAAAGGCTCAGTCATCATCAGTGCTCACCCAGAAGCCAAAGCACAAACCTATACAGCGATTGCAGATGCCTCCCGGCAGGCTAAAGACGACATTGCGATCACTATGGTCATTAAAGAAGGTGGCTAGATTTAATCCGCTTGTTATGCTGTAGCATTATTGAACAACCGATATAAAAAAAGCCCCTAGGGGCTTTTTTTATATCGGTTGTTCCTGCTTTGCTATCGCGACAAGAGACTCATACCAGTTCAGCCTGTAATAGCATGTTATCGACAGCGTCTCGCTCGCCAAGTTTTTCCAATAACCCGTCGCAGCGCTCAAGATCCAGTAATCGCTGCTTCAACTCAATACCACCCGTAAATCCAGTGATTTTGCCATTACTACCGATCACACGATGGCAGGGAATCATGATGGGGATAGGATTAGCACGATTAGCAGCCGCTACCGCACGCACAGATTTTGCCTTGCCAACGATTCGAGCAATATCTTTATAACTAGCGGTCGAGCCATAAGGAATCCGTGCGACAGCAGCCAGCACCTCGCGCTGAAAATCAGTCCCTCGAGGATTTAATCGAAGAGAAAATCGCTGCCGCTTGCCTTGAAAATATTCGTTGAGCTGGACGATTGCGTTGACGAAAAAAGCTGCATCCTTACGCCAGTTAGACTCAGGTAATGCCGGCTCAGGGCCATCGACAAAGTTAATTAACGACAATCCCTGAAAGTCACCTGCCAGTAAAAGCCTGCCAAATTCTGTGTCGGTATAACAGTAATGTATTGTCATCACTTCAATCCCATTCATTCACCTCACCAAGCCTTGGAAGGCTCTTTAGGCAACTACCCTACATGATACAACCTATTCTGCTGCTGCCATATCATCCTTAGGTGAGTTAAAGAACAAGCATAAGCTTTAAATATAGACTCTAATCACTTCAGCTCAAACTGCTAATGGGTGAAGACCAATTTTTACCTAAAATAGCTCTAAAAGCTGTGTTTCTACACTCTTAACTCGCAGATGTTTTTATTTTGCCACACTTTTGGCATCGTTGAAGTGTCACCAACTTGCCTTGTTTTACGTCAAATTGGTTTTTTGTTTCGATTTTCCAGTTATGGTGCCCATTTGCACAAAGTGTCGAACGCTTCACTTTTGATCGGCGTGCAGCCATTCCGAATTCAGCTTTGATGACAGTACCCATATAATTCCTTAATTACCAATAGGTTAACTACATATTTCGCTCGCAGTTTGCTCAAACGATAGCTCACGTGTTGATGGCAAACTGTTTGGGCAAGATCTTAGCATCATAGTCATAATCAACCATGCCTAATTATGGAGGCAGCTCTGGCTAAGTTTTGAGCTCTAGCCTATGGCATGATAAATCTTACATTTCAATAGCTTACGCAAGCTCATCAAACTAGAGTAATCTCGCTCAACACTTAGGTATTTTTTACAAACTCACACTTTAATCTTTGCCAATGTGACCGCATTATCCATAATGAACATCGACCCAGCGCGCTGTATTCAGCATCGACCCGCAAAGCTTGGTGACACTTCACTAACAGGCGCACCGCACACAAATCAGGTAGCAGATCATGGATCAATATCAATCTATCATTGAAATAATTGCTCTGAGTGCCGGTGTAGCGTGGGCTAGCGGCATTAACCTCTACGCGGTTTTGTTAGTGCTCGGTCTCGGTGGCGTCACCGGTAACATCGATCTACCCACAGAGCTGGCCCTGCTAGAAAACCCATTGGTGATAGCGGCAGCCGGGCTAATGTACATGGTGGAATTTGGCGTTGATAAAACACCGGGGGTCGATACCATTTGGGATAGTGTTCACACCTTCATTCGCATTCCAGCCGGTGCGATGCTAGCGGCGTCCACTATCGGTGAAGTAGAGCCCGCCATGGCGCTTGCTACTGCTATTGTTGGTGGCAGCCTTGCTGCCTCATCACATTTCACCAAAGCCGGCACGCGCCTATTAATTAATAGCTCCCCCGAACCGGTAACCAATTGGGCCGCGTCGATAACTGAAGATCTAGCTGTTCTGGCCGGCCTGTGGTTAGCGCTTAGCCATCCCATGGTGTTCCTGGTATTACTCGTTCTAATTATTGGCCTAACGATATGGATGCTTCCCAAACTTTGGAAGTTAATCCGACAGTTATTTCATCGGATTCGTTGCTGGTTCAACGGAGAAACATACAACAGTGAAAGCGAAGAGCCCATTGTATTGGAACTCGACTCTATGCCCCGCAACAAAAACTAGCGCCGCTGCAATACCAGAGCCGCGTGTAACAATCTGGATTAGTTTTTAACAACGGTTTTACTACGGCATCGCCACGGAATAGTCGGCTATTCGATCGCCTAAATCAGCTAAGTGTTGCTGTGAGGAGCCCATAACAAATTCAATATGCCGCATGAGTTTGCAATACCTCCAAAGCGGGTAATCTTTGTCGACTCCCGTTCCGCCGTGCAGTTGCTGCGAACTATAGCTAACACGATGGCAAGTATCGCCCGCCCAAATCTTTGCCATAGTAACAGCATCGTTGATGACTCGTTGAGCATCAACATCCTTCGCTCCATCACTTAGCAGACTTGTCGCTTGTTGAGAACACAAACGCAAACATTCTACATCGATATAACAATCTGCCGCTCGTTGAGCAACCGCTTGAAAGCTGGCGATAGGCACATCGAATTGCTTGCGTTCACCGGTATACTTTGCCGTCATTCGCATTGCTGCATCACTGGCGCCTAAGCCTACCGCACAGTACGCCGCCAATAAGCTATTGACTCCGTATTGAATTGCTTCGTCGACCTGAGCCGGAGTCATATTCGATCCAAGCACAGAATCCTCGGCTACCAGTACCTCATTCATCTCGACAATAAATTGGGGTTCTGCATGCGTCGAGATCAAAGGGGTTAATTTTACACCCGTTTGCTTAGGATCAATTAACAGTAAAATACTGCCCTGTCCGTCAAGCTGCGCACTTAGTAATATTCGATCTGAGTCTGCTGCGTAGGGAACGTAATGCTTAATCCCCGACACTTTATAACCCTTACCCTCCCCTTCTGTAGAAGCCTGAGTCGCCAACGACAACAAGTTTGAAGTTGACATTGCCTCAGATAGCGCCAAAGTCAAAACTGACTTTCCCGTCACAACAGCAGGTAGCCATTGTTGCTTTTGTTCTTCACTGCCGTATTTCTGAAGTAAACCAGCCGCTCCTGCAAGAGTAGTCACGATAGGAATGGCCGCAACGCTTCTACCAACCTCTTCGACAATTAAGTTTAAAGCAAAAAAGTCGAAACCCATTCCGCCGTAACATTCATCAATGGCTACGCCCAACAAACCCACAGAGGCTAGTTGCTGCCACAAGTTACGATCAAATCGTTTTGCAGTATCACACAAGTCTAACTCTCTTAACCGCTCTTCAGTAACTTGATCCTGTAACACCTTGTTCGCTAAATTTCGTATTTCTATTTGATTTTCACTTAAAGAAAATTTCACGCCTAAACTCTCCTAACAATATTTTAGTGGGGAACAACGTTCTAACCCATTCGTTTTCCAATCGGCATCCATAAACCGGCTGCGGCAATAATATCTCGCTGTACTTCATTGGCTCCGCCGCCAAAAATTATGATCGACGCCGTGCGATATAACTGTTCAATAACTCCGCCAATATTGGCATCCTCTGACTCTCGACGAATTACCGAGTGTTGACCAATAATTTCACCTGCCATGCGGTAGATATCGACAAATAATTCCGTACCGTATACCTTAACTGCCGATGCGTCAGCCATATTGAGTTCATTACTATCCAGCTGCCAGGCCATGCGATAACAAGTTAAGCGCAATGCTTCTAACCCCACTCGAATACGAGCCAAATGAGTCCGCACCCAAGGTTGGTCGATAACCTTGCGGCCGTCGGTTAACATAGCCTCTTGTGTCCATTTAACTAGATCATTATATTTAGCACTAAAGAATCCAACATTCGCCAACGCGAGACGTTCACGATTGAGCTGCCCGGTAATCAGCTTCCAGCCTTTATTCACCTCGCCAACTAATGCATCCGCCGGCACGCGTACATTATCGTAGTAGGTCGCATTTACACGAACGTCGCCCAAAGTATCTACTTTTGTACAACTAAAACCTTCAGCAGTCGTCGGCACTAAAAACATAGAGATCCCCTTATGTTTACGAGCATCCGGGTCTGTCCGTACCGCCAGCCATACATAATCGGCCACATGGGCAAGGCTGGTCCACATTTTTTGACCGTTAATAACCCATTCGTCGCCATCGCGTTCAGCCTTAGTGGTTAACGCTGCCAAATCTGTACCCGCGTTTGGCTCCGAATAACCGATGGCTATATTGCAAGTTCCGGCAACAATTTTTGGCACTACTTCTTTTTTTATCCGCTCACTGGCGTTATCTCGAAGCACTGGGCCAACGGACTCAGTGGTAAGAAACGGAAACGGAAAACCCGCCCGCATGACTTCTTCAATAAACATGTACTGTTCTAATGCCGACAGTTCACGGCCACCATACTCCTTCGGCCAGCTCAAGGCGATATAACCGTCAGTGCCCATCTGCTCCATAGCTCTACTGTACAGTGGCCCACCACCTTCACCAGGTGTTTTACTCAGCTCCTCGACCAATTCAGGGGTCAATAGTTTGTCAAAGTATGCGCGAAATTCTTCGCGTAGTTTTTGTTGCTTAGACGTTAAATGAAAATCCATACGGTTATCCCAGGTGTTAATTGCTTCTCATCCAACCATCAAAAAAGCAGCCCAATGCAAAAACGGATGAAGCCAGCAAATGAAGGGGTAATTATCGACCCTACTCTCCTCAAGGCCAGTCGCTGAATCAATCATTTATTAGTAAGCTGACCCTATACGCCAACGTGTCTGATTCAATTAGTCGCTAGCTATGCAGAAACATACCTGGCCAGACACCGTCACATTAAACTCAATAAAATTTCATTATAAAAAGACGATTTAAGTAGTAATATTTTTACTTAATCTTATATGACTACTTTTAGCTGGACGTTATCAAGAAATGTCTCTACTCGTAAAGATTCCAAGCCTTCTTAACATCGGGCAATAATCTTTTTATTCACCTGAACTAACAAAAGTTATGACCGTTGGCTACCAAGCTGCCAAACATATAACAAATTATCAAGACTAATCGAGCTTCCGATATGCCCAAACTAGAACATAAAATGATTTCAACCGGGGAAATTAAACTCCATGCTGTCGTTCAAGGCGAAGGCCCTCTGGTGATTTTTTGCCATGGTTTTCCAGGCCTTTGGTACAGTTGGCGCAAACAAATGCAAGTCGTTGCCGATGCCGGGTATCGAGCCATTGCTCTGGATATGCGCGGTTATGGACAAAGTGACAGACCTGCCGAATTTTCCCAGTACAATATGGACATTCAAATCAGCGACATGCTGGCAGTGTTAGATTACTTTGGACAAGATAAGGCCATTTTTGTCGGTCACGATTTTGGCGCCAACTTAGTCTGGGGCTTAGCCGCTCGCCATCCCGAACGGGTTAGAGCCGTTGTAGGTGTGAGTGTTCCTTTTGGCTACGAGCTCGGTGATGTCGAAATAAAACCTAGTGAGATGTACGCCAACATTGCTAAAGACCATTTTATTCACCTCCATTATTTTCAAACACTTGGCCCCGCCGACAAAGAGCTCAGCAACGACAGCAAGCTCTTTTTAACCCGACTATTTTGGGCGCTAAGCGCTAAAGGAAACCTTTTAGATTGGACTAACTTTCCTGCCGAAGGAACAAAATATCTCGATGTGCTGGCTGAACCCGAAAATCCCTTGCCTTGGGATTGGATGAGCGAAGCAGATATGGACTTTTACGTAAGCGAATACGAACGCTTAGGAAAAGAATCTGCGTTTACGGGCGGTTTAAGCTCGTATCGGGTCGCCGACATTAATTGGGAATTAGCTAAACCGTATGC
>JAJRPK010000294.1 GCA_024280785.1 Gammaproteobacteria bacterium | reverse complement strand
TGGTGGTGGGTATAGATACCGCAGTTATTACAAAAATAATGTTTGGCTGTTTTTGTATTAAATTGATAAAGTTTTAATGCCTCTGAACCTTTAATAATATTAATGCCTGACAAAAGTACAGATGCAGCTATTGCACCCCTTCTACGGCACATAGAGCAATCGCAGCGACGAACATCAACTAGCCCATCTGGTAAGTCGAGTTCAAATGCAACGGTGCCACAGTGGCAAGTAGCCTTGTGCTTTAGTTGAACTTCGACTCCGTCAACTTCCTTCAGATTTATACCCATATTTGATTCCTTGTGAGCACCTAACGCCTCAATCAGCCGACGCGTTAGCGGTCGGCTGAATTGACTTGTTAGCATTACTTTGGCCTAACATGACTATACCAAGCCAGAAAAACCAAATAATCTGAGTGACACCAAAAATTTCGGTGAAGACTTCATCGGGGTATATTGTTGCAATACCAGAAACTCCTACAATTATACCAAGGTAATTCAGTCCTCGCGGGAATTCTTCCGCTTTTAAAGCCGCTATACTAACCAACAGCACCCAAAGCCCACCAACCAGCTCGTTTCCTCCTCCAAGGCTTTCGATTAGCACTGAAATCATTCTCCACATATCAAAAGCTTTCTCGGAGGATAAATCCATCAGGTTAATTGCATGTGAAAGCCCAATATTTGCCAGCATGCCACTTGCAATGACCAGAACAACCCAAACAACGCCGAAGACAGAACCCACTTTAATAATTGGATCATTTGTTAGTTTTAGTTTCTCATATAAGCCAACAACAAGAACAGCTAGAAAAATTCCAAACACTGCATACATCAGAAAATAAATCATTGAAAATACAAACTGATTTTCTGCCAAATATGCCATTTTTTCTGATGCAGTAGCTTCATAGGGATATGCCCCAAAAGCGCCAAAATACACAAAGGCAACAATATAAATCAATGCCTCAAAAATAGCTGAAACGCCTGCAATTTTTTGTAGGTTATTCATTAAAACTATCCCGTTTTATTCTTAATGCTAACGACCAGCTAAATCGCCGCCGCGGCGCGTGGGGTCGATTTGAGCGCTAAGTTATGTGGTTGTTTCATCTTGCTTCGAGCCTTGGTCTTTAATAACCAGAACTGTTGGGCTGAAGATCAAATAGACCGTCGCCAACGATCCCAGGATCATTAGCAGTTTCCTTAGTAATGCGTGAAGCCCACGGTCTGGCTGAGGAAACTCGCTTCCCATATCGGTGAGTAGCTGGAAATAGTAGCTAGCCTGCTCTGATAGGGCACCGTACCTTAGATAGAAAAGGATGCTCGAAGCGAGATACAGCGTTGCGAGCATCACTCGCGGGAAAGTGCCGAGCCTGTCTCCAACTGCGTATGCCGTGACGAGTACCGCGAAAGTGGCGGTCAGAAAAAACTCGAAATCCTGATTGATCGCCGCAACGCTTTCCCTAATGAGTGAGATTACTTCATACTCGGTCATTTAGAAACACCCCTCTGACACATAACGATTACATTTGTGGTTAATTTGAGCGAAGCTTAAATTTATCCGCAACATGTGCTTGTTAAATGCTATACTATGCGCATGTGAATACGCATGAATATTGAGATTGAGATATGGAAACATTATATAATTATGACGCTCCTAAAAAACCAACAAACCTTAGTGTAAATAGTGACTTACTTAAAAAAACTAAGGCTTTAAACATTAACCTTTCTGCAACATTGGAGCAAGCACTAAGAGCTAAACTTGCTACAACTGCAGAAAAAAAATGGAAAAAAGAAAATAAAAGAGCCATACAAACATACAATGAATTTGTTGAAGTAAATGGATTATTTGCGGATGAATACCGGACTTTTTGATGCCTCAATTTGATATATATGCCAACCCTAACAAAAAAAGTAGAAGCGCTTACCCCTTTATTATAGATATCCAAAGCAATTTAATTGATGAATTAACAACGAGGATAGTAGCTCCGCTGGCTTTATATAAAAAATTCAAGGATGAAGAACTTAAGAAACTAACTCCTCGTGTTAGCTATAAAGAACAAGAATTATTAATCCTTATTCCTCAAATTACATCGATGCCAGCTAATTTACTGAAAGAGCCTGTGGGCACTTTAGTCCATTTAAGAGATGAAATTGTCGCAGCTCTGGATTTTGCGATTATTGGCATTTAACGCCGCCATAATTTGCTGGCTGGAGCGCAGTGTAGGGCTGTCAAATTGATGGCTTTGTTAAGCATTTTTTACGCCCATTACTTCCAAACGATATTTATCTCTTTCTTGAGAACTGAGAACAAGAATGCTTGAAGGTGCAGATTTACCTGCATTCAAATATTTATCCCAAAAGTCCTCTTTGTACATAACATTCCAAGGTGCTAAGCCGTGATAGGCAGAAAGAAAATCATTAAAAACACCGGCGTCAGAATTCGTTGCCCCAATGTAACCTGAATCAGCGTACCTTTCATTTGGAAATTGAGACTTGTCCACTACAGGAGCAAGAACCCCAATCTTAGCCCAGCTTCCATTGTTGAGGTCTTGCTTCCATGTGGCGCCGAAAGAAATAATGTTATCCACATTTAGAGATTCAACGCTTTCTGGAATTTCTTCGTACTTATCAGAGAATATGGCTATGTAGATGACATTTTCCCACATGCTATCGATAGCTTGCGCCAAACCGAAAGTGCCATCTTCAAGAGGAAGCCCGTAGATCATACCCGGTTTCCATCTCGTTTTTTTAAACTTGCTCATAGGTTTTATGTTTAACGCGAACCTCTCAGATTTACGTGCGATAGCGCTGAAATCCTGAGCACGCTTTTGTTATGTAATCATTCATATTTTATTATCAAATCAATAGTCTAATTATTTTTCACTTAATTTGATAAGCGTTCTGAAGGCCTCTATTACAATTTCAGGATTATCTCTTTGAACGTAGTGTCCCGCACCTTTTAAGCCTATATGTGTTGCTATGGTTGCGTGTTTCAACAGTTTAGATTGGATCACATATCGAGCCTGCATAATTTCCTTAGTGCCTCGTATCGGCGCATCAATAATCTTTAGAGACGTGATAACGGTAG
>JAJRPK010000293.1 GCA_024280785.1 Gammaproteobacteria bacterium | reverse complement strand
CAACAATCCACCCAGACACTTTGCTGCTGATGTCAATCATATCGGCAGCAATTCTGGCGTCGTCTGTGTAGATGTGTGTCATGCGTTGGTAAAGCCAGTAAGCCGTAGCGATGATAAGCATGACGGCTAACAAAAATACAATGTTGTTGCGAAGTTTGCTGTGCTGTATTTCGTCCTTTGGAGAAATAGAGTTTGGTGCGTCAGTCGAATCGTCCGCTTCGTTGTGAGTGGACGCCTGTGTACTACTATTCATTTATTACCTCAAACATAAAATGGCTATTTGCTACCGATTTATTCAGTAGTTAATGCAGTTAACTGAGCCAAAGCAAGTGCTTAGCCCGAAGCGAGTTCTGAGCACGATGGTTTAATAGTGGGTTGACGCTGACTTAAGCTAAGTAGTCGCTTTTGTAGTTGGCCGCAGATTCTCATTGCCGTAGCCAGGTCATTTTCTCCCAACAAAGTACTAATGCCTTCATGAATATTTTTATAATCATTGATAAGTGTATTGATCATAGGTTTTGCACTGTCAGTGACAAGCAATCTGTTAACTCGCCTGTCTAAGGTATCTTGTTGGCGTTGTAGCCAGCGCTGATTTTCTAGTTCGTCGATTATTTGTCCCAGTGGAGCTTTGGCGATATCCAACATTTTCCCTAAATCTGTTTGACGAATGCCCTCTTGATGAATGGTGGCGACTAACACCAGCCACTGACTACGGGTAAAACCTAAGGTCTTGAGTGAGTCATCAAATTGCTTGCTAAGCTGTCTGTTTAGTAAGCTGATAACCTGTAAGTTACGGTCAACGTTCAGTTGCGAGAGGGTGGTAATAGTCGATTCAGAGAGAAACTGATTGGCCAGTCGATCGAGAATTTCTTGCAATTGTTGCCAGTCTAGAGGGCTAATATTGCTTTTTAATTCGGCGCTAAGCTGCTGATAGCGCTCAGAAATTACTTGCGCTTTATCACGGGCGAAGGTTGTAAGATATAGACGATTGACTCGACGATCCAGAGGGTCGCTTTCTCGTACTATCCAGCCCATCGCTTCAAGTTTATCGATGTGCTCACCTAACGGTGCTTTTTGTAAGCCAATTAATTCTGATAATTCAGTTTGGGTTAGACCCTCGCTTTTACCAAGAAATCCGGTGACTCGCCACTGAGCTTCAGTAAGAGAGAAGTCGGCCATACGTTCGGCAAATCTGCGTCGCAGCAAGCGTGATACGTCTGCTAGCAAGTACGGAAGGTCCAGTTCCAGCTGGCGAGAGCTTAACTCGGTTAGTAGTGTGTGTGGTGGCATTAAAAAGTATGTCTTCATTACTGTAATGCTTCTATACTAATTATTGACGAATAAAAAATCCAGTTAATCTTTATTTAGACGAAATTTACAGACAGTCTTTTGAGTTTGGTGAAAGTGTAAGTACAGTAACCAGAAGATACGGATTTATAGGCCTTCAAAGCTTTTGTATTCGCACGCTGATATCGGTATGGTGGCGCTGCTATTTTTCGCGCCTTTTTCTTGCTTCGAGTAACGCATGTCTGTCTCTAAACCCACTGAATCCGAAACATCCTCTTCTTTAGCCTCTGGTTTTTCAGCTAAAAGGGATATGCCTGTCATTGTTTTAAGGTCGAAGTCTGATCGCCGTATTCGGCAGGGTCACTGCTGGATATACAGTAATGAGATCGATATAGAGCGGAGTGGGTTTAAATCTATGGCGATTGGCCAGGTTGGCACCTTGGTTAGTGCCAGCGGCGTTATGTTGGGCAGTGCATACTTTAATCCTCATACACTGTTGTGTGGGCGCTTGTTCAGTCGGCAGGCTGATCAGGCCTTGGACTATGAGTTCATTTCCAATCGGTTGAATCGGGCTTTGATATGGCGTAGTTCCTGTTATGTAAAGCCTTTCTACCGTTTGGTTTATGGCGATGGCGACTCGCTGCCCGGATTAGTGGTAGATCGTTATGGCGACATACTGGTTGTTCAAGTCACGACAGCGGGGATGATGGCTGTGTTAGACACTGCTATTAAAGCATTAGTCGATGTTGTGGCCCCCAAAGGCATATTGCTGCGAAATGAGGCGGCTAATGAGCCAGAAAAATTGCCGGCTCATTCCGAGGTGCTTTATGGAGATGTTCCTGAGTATGTGGACATTGAAGAAAATAACACGGTTTTTTCTGTCCCTGTTTTTAGTGGACAAAAAACAGGGTGGTTTTTTGATCATAGAGAGAGTCGAGCATTACTCGCCAAATACGCGAAGGGTAAAAGGGTGCTCGATGTTTACAGTTATTTGGGAGCTTGGGGTCTAGAAGCATTAAATGCTGGTGCTGCATCATTATGCTGCATTGATAGTTCGGAGCCCGCTCTTAAACTTGCGGCTGCGGCCGCTGCACGAGGAGGGTTTGAAAACCAGTTTACCAGCGTGAAATCTTCTGCAGTGGATGGATTAAAAGCATTAGTTAAACAAGGCGAAAGTTTTGATGTGGTGATCCTCGACCCACCGGCATTTATCAAGCGGCGTAAAGATCAGCGCAGTGGCGAGAAGGCCTATCATCATATCAATCAGCTGGCGGCAAAGCTGCTAGGTGATCAGGGCTTATTGGTTAGCGCCTCCTGTTCATTACACTTACCGCGTCAAGGTCTAATAAAAATTGTGCAGACGGCGGCATATAAGGCGGGGCGCACGGCTTCGATCGTCTATCAAGGTGGCTTAGGAGCGGATCACCCGGTCAATGCTGCGATGCCGGAAATGGATTATTTGAAAGCGGTGTTTGCACGTCTGGATTAAGCTGCACGTCAGGATCGCTTAGCCTCTAAGGCTAAGCGACCGCCATCCAGCTGCCTTTGCGTGGGCCAGTAACTTGTCATCGGCATCGACTGCCACCGCATTACCCACGACCTCTAAAAGCGGTATATCGTTATGTGAGTCACTGTAAAACCATGCTTGCGATAAATCGAATGAATAGTCGTGCAGCCAGTGCTTCAAACGAGTCACTTTGCCTTCTTTAAAGCAAGGGATTCCAGTGGGCTCTCCAGTATAAACTCCATTTTTGATTTCAGCAT
>JAJRPK010000292.1 GCA_024280785.1 Gammaproteobacteria bacterium | reverse complement strand
CGTTGCGCCTGCGCCAGGGTAGGTGTCGCCCATTACCGCAGCTGTAGTATTGCCCGTTCCGTATAATCCAGAAATAACCTCGCCGGACATATCTAGCACTCGACCGAATTCGTCACAAGCCAAACCACCCTTGGTATCAAGATCGCCAGGCTCTAATCTTAGCGCGTAAAAAGGCCCTTTCTCTAACGGCGCAAGTGTTGGGCAAGGCTTTACGTTTGGATCGGCATAGTAACGATCGTGGAGAGTAGCTCCACGACCAAAATCCGGGTCAACTCCTTCTCGTGCATACTGATTAAAATCTGTTATCGTCGACTGTAACTGCTCGGCATTGATACCCAGTTTATTAGCAAGTTCTGCCAAACTAGCTTCTCGAGTTAACAGACCGGACTCAAAATACGACGAAGGAATCTTTACATCAGATTCAATTTTTCCAGGTTTGAGGTGCCCCACAGTGTATTTGCTTCGATATACGGCATCAAAAATTAAATAACAAGGAATTGCCCCTTCACCCCGCTCTTCTGAAGCGTATTGATCTTTAACGAATTCCTCATAGGGCTGCGCTTCATTGGTGAATCGTTTACCGGTGCTATTGACAACAATCGATCCTGGGTGTGACTTTCCAGAGATCAACGAGAGCACTCGGCCATCCGGGAGCGTATAAGAGGGAGACCACCAGGCACTGGCCATAAATCCAATATCGGCACCGACTTCTTGACCCACCCGAATACCGTCACCCAATGAGGACGGAGACGCTGCGGTCCAATCTTTTCCAATAGGGTGCTGCTGATATTGCTGACGCATTTCAGTATTATGAGCAAAGCCTCCTGTTGCTAGCAAGACACCTTTACGTGCAGCTACTATCGTTTCTTTGCCATTACGATTGATTTTTGCACCGACGATACGTCCATTTTCTTTAATCAGTTCGGTAATCGGTGAATCTAACCAAAGGGGTATATCCCTATCCATCATAGAACGGCGGAGTTTGGCTACTAGAGCTTGGCCCATGGTCAAGCGCGAATCTTTAGCGCCCTTTAACCGGTAGGGTATATCCAAGAGATAACGAAATAACATTTTGGCACCCAGCCAATAAGAATTGAGCGTCATCGCCATTAACTGTTGCCCTTCGATCACCGTCATCGAGAATGGCATACCCAACCCTTCATAATGGCCGGCACGCATAAACTTAGCTTCTTTACCGAGCATGCGCAGACTGAATGAACCCGGATCCATAGAGCGCCCGCCCTCTTTATAACCTTTGTGCTGTTCAAAATAATCCATGTAAGTCGCTATTGGCTGATAACTAACGTGGCTGTTCTTCATCATGTACTGCAACATCTCGTCGGCTCTTACTGCATACGCTGTCACCCGTTCTGGCTTAACGCTATCGCCGATCAAATTACTTAGATATTGTTGACCTTCTTCAATACTGTCATCTATACCCACAGTATGTTGCAAGTAATTTCCTGGAATCCAAGCAACCCCGCCAGAAATCGCCGATGTACCACCATATAAAGAACTGCTCTCAACAACGAGTACCTCGCCACCAAGCTGATGAGCCACTACAGCACTAGTCATTCCTCCAGCACCACTACCCGCCACTAACCAATCGACTTCACGATCAAATTTCATTAAATCTCACATCTATAAATTAAAGTTAAAACACACTACAAATAGGACGCACATTATTGCAGAAACCGAATCGACTTTACGGATTCAATACTTAAATTTAGTTTACAGAGAGGCCTAAATATTTACAGTCTTACTGAATCCAGGTTCTAATGACCCGATTAGCAAATTATTTTGAACTGATGCGCCAAGGAAAACATATTCGATCAACCGATCAATATACGTGGGAAAACTGCTCGAGATATTCTGCTCGCTAACTTGATGGCCTTAGCCGGCACTAAGCGCACAGCAAACGCTTTTTATAGTTTGATCGCGCTCACGTAGATAAATATGATTTATTACAACCTCACTTCTTTTACTCAACTTATTTGAGCCACCATCAATGAACCGCCCCAGACTAATTCCAAGCATTACCGAAACTACGACTCTTAATGGCTTGCCAAGACGGTGTAAAACACGCAACGTGGATGCTCATAAATAACCCTACTCGCAAGCTTCCGCGCTTAAGCGACGGAACGCTTACGGCATTTTTGGGTACTTTTTTGGCTGTTGAAAAAAGTGCCTCGCTGTCGGGCGACCCCGACACTCACTTCGAATTGAAGAACTTAACTTCAAATCTAAAACCATAATCGCATCAATAGAAACCCACCATCCCTACATATTCAATAAGCACTATTCACCTAGAAAAAGTCCACTTAAATAGTTGAAGCATTTGTTTCCAGGTCTGATTTTACCAAGCAATCACAACCACAACCCTAGCGATAAGGAAAAATTCGCTGAATCTGCCGCGAACTCAAAGCATGCATACGCCGAATATTACGCGGAGGAATTTCATCAATATCATCATAGGTATCAATAGCTGCTTCGATACTCGCTTCTCGAAGAATATGTAATATAGGGTAAGGAGCTGCGTTGGTTAAGTTTTCAACATCATCTGCATCAGTTCCAGCAAACTGATAACGCGGATGAAAGCTTGCTATCTGATACTCGCCTTGCCATCCTTGCTTAGTAAGTAACTGATCTACCGCTGATAAGAAATGATTAAACTCATAGAAATCTTTAAATAATTCGACCAGCACTAGCAGTGTTGTCTCTAGCGTATCCGCAGACTGCTTGTCAAGAAAGCGAATTTCATCCAGCAAATCAATCAATGCATCTTGATCATTACATGCTGAACTAACGAATATTTTATGTCGCTGAGAGTTAATCGGCTTCGCTGCAAACGGACACAACTGCAGCCCTATCACCGCATCGCAAAGCCATCGCTCTACTTCGTGAACAATTTTTTCACTCATACTTGTCTACGTACCACTTACTATTACCCAGATTATGATTGAAGCTGCATATTACCACGAGGCGTTTCCATGCAGCGTTTACAATACAATTTCAAGTTAGCTAGCACAGTGTATAATTGACATGAGAAGTGCATAATATTATCTTATTTATCAATATATTATGTATTATTTATAAAGTAATACATGAGGTACAGTATAAAGATTAACAGCTACAATGTCAGCTACAAAAATCTCGTCCGGTAAGCTAAAGTTTACCCTAAGGTCTTAACTCGGCATTCACTTTCGCCGCTGTCGCAACCCTTTGCGCACAGCCACCTAATAGTTACAAACACTATTTATGAGTCAAGCAAAAAATCACCAAGCAATCAGCTGTACTACTAGCGACCAAATTATAATTGAAGGCAACGGAGGCATTAAGTCTTGTCGATTTGACGATATATACTTTCATCCACGCCACGGTGCCGAAGAATCCCAATACGTCTATCTAGAGGGAAACCATCTAGATAGACGTTGGCAAGCTCTAGCCAAAGACCAATCGACATTTGTTATAGGCGAAACCGGGTTTGGTACGGGCCTTAACTTTCTGGCTACTTGGGATTTATGGCGAAAAACCTCTGTAAAACACCTGAAAGATCAACCAAAACAAACTCTGTATTATTATGTAACAGAGTTATTTCCACTCACTCGTAAAGCATTAACAAAAGTTCTTGCCCACTATAACCCCTACCCTGAATTAGCCGAACAACTTCTAGAACAGTACCCTGACTCGATTTCTGGTGATTACTTATTAGAGTTCGACTGCGAACAATTTCGTAGTGTTAAATTGATTTTTCTCTTTGGTGATAGCTGTGATGGCCTCGAACGCATGGAGTTTTATCCTAACGTATCAACCGCAGGTACACTTAAAGTAGATGCGTGGTTTCTCGACGGTTTTTCTCCACCAAGAAATCCCGACATGTGGTGCGACCAATTGTTCTCTTTAATTGCCAGACACAGTGGTTTAAGAACTACGGCGGCTACCTTTTCTGTAGCTCGTCATGTTCGAGAGCAACTCGAATCTGTTGGCTTTAAGATAAATAAATTACCCGGTTTCGGTAGCAAGCGCGAGATGCTTAGCGCTGATTTTAAACCAAAATTGCCAGGCAGTTCGGTAGAACAAACAACGGTCAACAACAGAAATATAACAACATCGCCTTGCTATTTCCGCCATTTTTCAATTCCACGAAACACCGACAATAAGCAGGTTTTAGTTATCGGCGCAGGAATTGCCGGCTGCTGTATCGCCTACAAACTGGCGAATCGCGGCTGGCAAGTCAAGCTAGCCTTTGCCGAGAAGACTGTTGCCAGTGCCGCCTCGGGAAACTATCGAGCGGTTCTTTATGCCCGTACAGCCCAACAGCGATCAAGTCTCTCTGACTTTCACGAAGCTAGTTTTCACTATGCCGTAAACTTCTACCGTTCACTTGAAGATGCCGAACTAGCAAGCGGCTTAAACGGAATGATCAAGCTGGATGAACAACTTTCAAAAGCCTTTCTAGCCGACAATCCAGAATTGAATTCGAGAAGAAATGTCACACTTTCAGAAGTGGAAGCAATTGCGGGCTTAGCCAGCAAGCGAGGTGGAATATATTATCCACATTCAGGGTGGTTAAATCCCACGTCGATTTGTTCTGCATTATCCACTCATCCCAATATCGAACTATCCGCTAATACCTCGATCACCGGTTTAAGCCGCGATAACAATCGCTGGAAAGTACAAACGCAAACAACGGCCTCTATCAGTTCTGATATTGTCGTGATCGCAGCTGGGCAGCAGTCAGCCAGTTTTGCACAAACTCATTGGCTTCCTCTAAAAGCAATTCGCGGTCAAACAACTCAACTCCCCTCAACAATGGCCAGTGAAAAACTTAATATTGCAATATGCTCCCAGGGTTATATCACCCCTGTTAGATCACGGAAAAACGAACTGCAGATTATCGGTAAAAAACCGCCGCTGAGCAGCAATGATAATGATGCTGAGTATTTCCATGAGATAGGCGCAAGTTATAACCTTAACGACTTAAGTACAGAAATAAATAGTGAGGACAATGTCGATAATATAGATCGTCTGATTGATTGCTTAGCTGCAAACTCTCCATTTGCCGAAGAATTAACACAGATTCGTCAACAGCAAAGCTCCGGGAAAAGTTTAAATGCGCGTGTTGGGTTCCGCTGCGTATCACCTGACTACCTTCCCTTAGTCGGACCGGTCGTCAACGCAGAACAGTTCAAAGACACGTTCTCTATCCTAAGAAAAAATGCAAAAAAAATACCCGACCAACTGGCCCCCCTGGAACAAGGGCTATTTGTGAGTACCGGCTATGGCTCTCATGGTTTTACTACCGCACCACTGGCAACAGAAATATTATTGGCGCAAATCGAAGGCTTGCCAATTCCATTTGGTGATAAACTGCGTCAAAGTATTGCTCCCGCACGATTTCTAGTGCGCCAACTTATACGCGGAAAATAAACTTTGGCTCCTACACATATCGCACGACGAGTACGCCACTTACTGCTATTGCTATTTGTGCCACTGGGGCTAAACCCAAGCCTTCTACTCGCCGACATTAATCCCCTTCTTTGTAAAAATAGTAAAGCTTTGCCAAAAGCAGATGCTAAAACGCCCCCTCCTAATCTCCCCTACAAAGTTCGCGCAACTTATCCCCACTCTACCAACGCGTATACGCAAGGGCTAGTCTACCACCAAGGCTACATCTATGAGTCCACGGGGCAATACGGTCATTCATCCGTGAGCCAAATTGATTTGATTAGCGGTAAGCGTCTACAAACTCAAGCTTTAGCTAAAAAGTATTTTGGTGAAGGACTAACGATATGGCAAAAACAACTTATCCAATTAACCTGGAAATCAGGCAAAGTATTCCTGTACCATTTGAACCATTTAAAACCCATTATAAATCCACAAGTACCTGTCCTTTCAATCGAGGGAGAAGGCTGGGGCATAACCCATAATGGAAAATCACTAGTAACTAGCAATGGCTCTGAATATCTTAGCTTTCGAGATCCCGAAACATTGATGGTGCAGTCGACTGTAAAAATTACTTACCTCGGCCGACCGCTGAAAAAACTTAATGAACTGGAGTGGGTTAATGGCTGTGTACTCGCTAACATTTGGCAAAGCCAATACATTGCGGTAATTAATCCCAACACCGGCATTACAGAGGGACTGATCGATCTAAAGCGTATTATTGCGCACGAAAAAAAATTAGGTAGTGCGGGTGTAGCCAATGGAATTGCACTATTAACCGGCACTCAACGCTTATTAGTAACAGGGAAAAACTGGCGGCATGTTTATGAAATCGATTTATTAACCGAAAAACCTGACGAAACCCAATAGTAATTGATTAAGAAAAATCTACCCCTGTACCACCAAGTCCACAATATCCGCCCGGATTTTTAGCTAAATATTGTTGATGGTACTCCTCTGCAAAATAAAACTCTGGCGCTGGGATGATTTCTGTAGTGATTTCCCCATAGTTAACTTCGTCCAAAAGTCTCTGGTACTGCTCGCCGGAACCTTTGGCCACCAGTAACTGCTGCTCACCAAATGCATAGATACCCGATCGATACTGCGTCCCTCTATCATTACCTTGACACATACCTTGAGTCGGATTATGGCTTTGCCAAAAAACCTTTAGCAAACTTTCGTAGCTCACCACGGATGGATCGTATACCACTAACACCACTTCGTTGTGTCCCGTCTGGCCACTGCAAACCTCTTCATACTTTGGATTAGCACCAAAACCGGCGGCATAGCCTACAGCCGTTAAATGCACGCCATCCAGCAACCAAAACTTTCTTTCTGCCCCCCAAAAACACCCCAATCCAAACATTGCTTGCTGGTGACCCGGCAGAACGAATATTTCCCCAACCGGTGACGACATGGCACGTCCGTTGACGTAATGACTTGCCGGTACCGGCATTTTATCTACATGCCCTGGCAGTGCATTTTCGGCACAAACCATTGTTTGTTTATCCAACATATTACTCGCCTTATTAAATAGCTGAATTATGCTAAATGCCATGCTGCTTTTTTTCGAGAGACTAGAGGTATCACCTCTTCGCAAACAATTGTCGCCTTTCTTTTTTGATTCAATGCAATAGCTAAACGATATTCAGCTTGCGGGCTAATACAAACAAACTGCCAGTCCTCTGATTTATCCTTCAGACAGGGTTTCATATTAATTGAGATCCCTGCCGCATTTGCAAGGCTAAAACCAAAATTACTCAACCCCAAAGAAATTCCTTCTCCCCGCGCCTTCATATAAGCCTCTTTTAATGTCCAGTAATCGAAAAAACGTTCTCGTTGCTCTGACTTGGAAAATGAAAACAATTCTTCGATTTCTGCACCGAAAAAATATCGATCCGCAATGGCCAACACATCATTTTTTCGCGACGTATATTCAACGTCTATACCCACTTTGTGCGGAGCAAGCGCCACAACAACCCAATCAGCAGCATGACTCAAATTAAACTCTAAACCACTATTAAGAATGGGCTTAGAATTCCAGGACAGACCTTTTTCTTCGGCATCAATACTAACTAGCTGCGGCTTACCGTGACGCCCTTTTTCAAACACCAACCGCTCAGGTGCTATTTCTAACTCATCTCCAAGAGCGCAACGCAACAAAGCCCGTGCTATCAAATCTCTATGCCGATCATGACTAAATCGAAAGCGTTTATTACGAGCATTTTCTTCGTCGCTAAGAAGCACACGATAAGACTCAGCTTGAGACTCGCTGATGTCACTGCATCGGCTAACACCTACCCAAACCGTATTTCTATCTATCGACAACAAAGGCATAAGCAAATTCAACAAAAACGAACGACAAACATGGATAATAAAAAATGAAAAATTTACGATAGATAATGCCGAAATAATTGAGCGATTAACAAAATGGCTATTAGGGGTAAAACCCACTTCGATAGTTTGCTCTGTTGCTGCTCGTCCATCGGTTTACCAATACGTTCCAAAACCAAAACCATGACAGCAACCGCTACAAATAGATAGATGAGTAATTTAAATAAATTTTCCATAGTTCTATCGCTAACACTCTCTTCGAATTAAATGGCTACCACTAGAACCGCTATAGCAAACAAACATATCGACATAGCTCGATTGTTAAGTTGCTGCATTACTTTTAGTTCTTTCTTCACGCAGCTACGATCATGGCAAAAATTGGCTGGCGTGTCGCCCATAGCATTTGTGATAATCGTGCCGTCTTCATTTTCTTCAGGCTCTCCGTATATAGCGGCGAGATTAATGCGCTCTATTAGAGTATTAACACTGATAGGAAGTATAAAATCTCTTTTTAAGACGGTATAAATAGCTCCAAAATCGCCGCCTAAGGCAAAGGAAAATCCCCATAATCTCGAGGGCATCCAATCGAGCCAACCTAATATTGAATGAGTATATTCAGCATAAATATTCAGTCGTTTTTGACATTCGTCTTCGCCATTTTCCACTTGCTGCTTGTCGATATCATCGTCAGCCGAATATTCAGATATGCGATCAGTTACATCCGACGAAGAACCCGATGAATTTACCGCAAACTGACAAAGACGATAAAAGATTGCACCCGGAGCCCCCAGCAAAATAAACCAAAACACCACCGCAAACCACCGCTCGTAAGCTTGGTAGCCAATAACTCTCCTCACCCCTGTTTGTAAGTCATCCAGATTCGAAGCCAATACCCCGTACTGCTCTTCGGCAACACGATAAGCAGAATCGTCATCATCATGATTTAACGAGTAACGGTATCCATCCAGTTGTTCTTCGTAATTACCTCTACCACATGAATAAAGTAACACAACTATATTCACCAGCACGCCAAAAATACCAAAGAACCAACCACCAAAAACCATCAATATCAAACCGACAACAAACACCGGACCTAGCAGCAGCAAAATCACCGAAGCAGGCTCATTTAAATGCTTCGCTCCATGCCTGGAAACCCATTGCCGCCAATAAGTAAACCAGCTGTCATATTGCAATGCCGATGTCACGCCCCAAACCTGGATCGCAAGCCATGTAATTATTATTGCTAAAAACAGCATAGGTGGATTCCTCTAGGATCGATTGCTCGGTTCGGTTCGCTTATCTTTACAATTGTGCTTGTTACTCTAGCCTACTTAGGGCCTCAATGCGCCCCAAAAAATAGGAAAATACGGCCGGTAGCTACTCTCGCGATTGAGTTAAAGCCCGATGAAATTCAGCCCAATCAAAACCAGGTCCCGGATCTGTTTTTCGGCTCGGGGCAACGTCTTGGTGGCCGGTAATTCTTTCACTCGCCAGATGAGGATAATAATCCAATAATGCGGATGTTACAGCCGCTAATGCATCGTATTGCGGTTTCTCGTAACAGTCAGTGTCTGTCCCTTATAACTCAATGCCAATACTAAAATCGTTACAGCATTCTTCGCCTTGAAAACAGGATACCCCTGCATGCCAAGCGCGCTGGTCAAAATTAACGAATTGAACAAGCTCTCCGCCCCGTCGAATCAACATATGAGCTGATACTCGAAAATCAGCAATACGCTTGTAGT
>JAJRPK010000291.1 GCA_024280785.1 Gammaproteobacteria bacterium | reverse complement strand
GGCTCAAGAACAAAGCCTAAACTATAGTTCATCGATTCTTCTTCTTTTAACTCCGGTATACCTATGGCCTTGGCCAAATCACTGTCGTTACGGAAGGTGCCTACTTCTTGTGCCACCGTTACCGCCGGCATTCCAATCGAAACAAACTGCGTGCTAATACTGTTGAAGTATTGCTGCTGCATAGAAGGCGCTCTAAAACCTGTGCTAACCGCACCGCGCAATTTAAACCATTCAACAAATTCATAGCGAGACGCCAATTTAAAATTTGTGGTGTCACCAAAATCGGCGTAATCATCGTAGCGCATAGCAGCACTAACCAACCACTTTTCTGTAATATCGTATTCGCCATCAACATAAAGCGACCAAACATCGCGGCTTTCATCTACTTCATTACTGGGCTGAAAGCCTCTGAACACCTGTATGCCAGCGTTGCCGTCTGCTGCAAAAAGAGCAGTGCCTGCCGCGTCGGTATCATAGTCAAGGTAGGAATACTCTTCTCCTGCCTTGATCTTATAGTCGTCGGTACGGAACTCAAGGCCCCAAGCTAAGTTAACGTCTCCCATTGGCTGGGTAAAATCAACATTAAAGGTTTGCAGGCCAAGCGTTAGCTCACCAGCATCTGCGCTCGTTGGAGTGGTAGCGCGAATATCACTGTCTGACAGCATGTTTCCGAATCTTTGCAAATTCACAAACGAGGCATTGACTGAGTTACTTATTCTAAAAGCAAATTGATTTTCGCCGTAGGTATAGGAAACATCCATCGTCATGTCGTTGGCAAATGTTGTTCGATAACCAAGGTTTATCGACATATCATCAATTTCTGAATTGATGAGGGGTAAAAATCCATCCTGCGCAAAGGCTTCGCCATCGACCAGTGTAGGGTTGTTTCCCGTCTGATTTGCACGGCGATAGAAGCCGCCCGATTGGTTCTTTCGGTTTGAGTAAGTTATAAAGCTATATAGTTCGCCTGCTCCTAATTGGTACCCGCCATTCAATGCAAGGCCCCACTGCTCGGAGTCGGAGTCTCCAATGCGAAAATTCTTTCGGTTAAAAGCTCGTTCTCTTGAATCCGCCGTTTCCTCTATACCCAGGCCGTTAGTGGTGCAAGACCCCAAATATTGACAGACGCCCGTTAAACCTGCGCGGTTCGTATAACCTCTATCTCGATAATTAATCGTGGCATTGATAAACCCATTGTCACCCAACGCAAAGCCTTTGTTAAAATCAACATTGACTGTCTCACCATCCCCCGCGCTGTACTCACCGTATGACACGTCAACTCTACCAGCGGTATCACTATCTTTAAGCACGATATTGATCACGCCTGCTATCGCATCCGAGCCGTACTGGGCGGCAGCACCGTCGCGCAATACTTCTATTCGTTTTATCGACGCCGCGGGAATCGCGTTAAGATCAACCCCCGCCGTTCCGCGACCTACAGAAGTATTGACGTGAATCAATGCACTGGTGTGGCGTCGCTTGCCGTTAATTAAAACCAATGTCTGGTCAGGGCCCAAGCCTCGTAATGTCGCTGGGCGAACCGCATCGGTACCATCACTAATCGATGAGCTGGAAAAGTTGAATGAAGGTGCTAACGACTGCAGCATTCGGCCAACTTCTGTGTGACCGGTTTTAGCTAACTCTTCAGCCCCCAGGGAATCGACCGGCACCGCCAAATCGGCCGCTGACCTTCCCGGTACACGACTACCTATAGAGATAGACACTTCTTGAATTTCTTGATCTGCCGATATTGCTGGCGCGACATGCGCCAAAGCAACACACGACACACTAAGAGCAAGGGTTTTAGATAACAAATTCGTCGAGCGACGAAAAATTGAAGATTTCAATCCGTTTTTACTCATCACACTAGCCTCTTGTATATTTTAATTTTTTGAAACTACCCGCAACAGCTGCACTACTTATACTTAAATTGATCTCGCTAAGCTATGGCATTATTAAACACCCCTTAGATAACATTCGACTAACAAATAAAATTTATTAGTTTAAAAAAATGTAAGCGCCGCTCATACACCAGCACCAAACAAATTCGATGGGCTTGCGAGAGATAGACGCTTTGGTGCATTTTTAAGCACCCAGGTAGTGGATCCTGATCTCAGTATGAAGTACGTCACTAAACAGAAATACAGGTAAATTAGATAATGCTTATAAGCAAGATGGATATCGTTCAATTGATAATCTAAATTGGGTGAATCTAACGCTTACCTTAACAATTACTCATCTTATGGGTAATTTTTGTACTTCGTCTATTGCCGCATTTTTGCCATAAATTAATTTGTAGCAGAAGACTCAACAAAATAACTCAGAATAGCGGCGGCACGTCAGAGGATAAATTTTATTTTAAAGGGGCCGACGCTTGCCGTCAGAAGTGAACGCACAAATGTTCGGGGAGGATTTTTATTGTAAAAGCTCGCTAAAACACTAAGCTAATATGCCATAAGCCCAACTGCCTGTTTAAGCAGGCAGTTGGGCTGCGTCTGGAATCGATGACTATGGCTTATAACTTATCGGCGTTTTCAGCCAGATAACTCGCTACACCGTCAGCTGTCGGTGTCATACCTTGCTCACCTTTTTGCCAACCTGCTGGGCACACTTCTCCGTGCTCTTCTGAAAACTGTAACGCATCAACCATTCTTAACATCTCGTCGACGTTACGACCCAGCGGTAAGTTATTAACCACGGCGTGTTGAATGACACCTTCTTTATCAATAAGAAAAGAACCGCGCAAAGCCACACCGTCGGCGTGCTCTATGCCATAACTTTGAACAATACTATGGTTCACATCGGCAACTAACGGGAACTGTATTTGGCCAATGCCGCCTTTGTCGACGGCAGTATTCCGCCAAGCTAAATGGGTGAACTGAGAATCAATTGAAACACCGATCAGCTCAACGCCTCGATCGGCAAATTCCTTAACTCGACGATCGTGAGCGATAATTTCGGATGGGCAGACAAAGGTAAAATCGAGAGGATAGAAAAAGATAACGACGTGCCGACCGCGCAAACTGCTGAGCGAAAAGTTATCGTTGATGGTTCCGTCCGGCATAACCGCAGAAGCCGTAAAATCAGGTGCTGGATGACATACTAAAGTACTCATAAAACCTCGCAAGTGTCTCGTTAAAAACTTCACTTTAAAATTAGAAAAGATAATTGGCTTACAACCGATACCACCGAGAATAAAACTCAGTATAGAACCGATATTATTGGTTTTCTTAATGGGGTTTCTTAGCTATTAGGGCGGCTAGATCTGATGAATCTATCGACCGCGCTCACTAAGGAATCACGGGCAGAATTATATACTACAGAACGCGACAACAGAAAGCGTCTTCGATTTTTCTACCGTTCCGGTTTTTCGCTTGCATGTAGTGCTATTAAACTGCCCTCCGAGCTTTCCAGCCCAGTACTGAATTCAAGCCGTCCCTTGACCATAGCCCCACAATAAATCCACGGCAGGTGATTAGGACTAAAACTGTCGATGAAATTTACAGTAGCTTCCTGCAGAACCACACTAAAACCCTATATGTCATTGTTATTTATAGCTTAATTTTCGTTGGCATTGTCCCTGCAATATACCTTTGCAAGAATATAACCTAATCACTCACTACGGTAATTGACCATGTTTAAAATCTTACTCAAAACTATTAGCGTTACGACCTTGGCACTGGCGGCCTCGTTGACCCAGGCTTCTTCGATCATTGAAGGCGCCATTCTATTCTCAAGCTTCGAATGGTCAAAAAATAGTGGGACTCTAACTATCGATAACCCCAATGTAGTGATGGCTACTGGAGCATTTTCCGGCCAGTCCTCTGTATCATTCTACGATTTAGATTACTCTCCCTTCGCATCGCTTTCGACTCTATGGGAAACCGAAGACTTTAGCTTTGCTATTGAATCGTTGAGCATTGTTTCAGAAACTACGAGCGGTTTAGAACTTCAAGGTAGCGGAATGCTCTCTGACAAAGCTGGTCTGTTAGAAAATACCTTTGGGCTTTGGGCTTTTTCAGGCGGCAGAATGAACTGGTCTTCGATATCACAAGCTGCTGACGTTCCCGAGCCAGCCACATTAGCACTACTTAGCTTTGGTCTTGCCGCTTTAGGATACAGCCGACGAAAAACCAAGTAATATATAGATTGCGCTTACGTACACAGCTATGATTCTTTACAACCTTACTTCTTTTACACAACTCCTTTGAGCGACCATCAATGAGCCGCCCCAGGCTCATTCTAGGCATCAACGAAACTACGGCCCTTAATGGCTTGCCAAAGTTGGTGTAAAACAGGTGATGTGGATGTCCACAAATAACCACGCTCGCAAGCTTCCGCGCTTAAGCGACGGAACGCTTACGGCATTTTTGCCTGCTTTTGTTGCTGTTGACAAAAGTGGGTCGCTGTCGGGCGACCCCGACACTCACCCCCAATCGAAGCATGAAACTTCAACCCTGAACACCTAACCCGCTTCGACAGGAACTTACCCTCGCTTCTCTCCATTCAATCTAAAAAAACAAACTACCTATTTCACTATCAATTTAGTTACCAATTTAACTACAGTAAAAAAATTGCCTTCCTGGCAACAACCCCAAGATCATATATCTCATCGTCAGCACAAACTATAATTTTATCCCTCATCGATTTAGCCCAAAACCGCTTAACATGATCGGCCGTCAATTCCACCTGCCGTGCTTCGCCCTCTGTCGATGCAATATTAGCCGCTATTTGGTTAATCATTGTTACTAAATGCTGTAGTTCTTGTTCTGGCATTAACATTCTCTGAATAAAATAACTTTAGCTGGATTTATTTAACGAGTGTTTTTAAAGTTACCGCTTCTTTTCTTTAGTGTGTAATTCTATCACTGTGAGCGTAAACCACATGACGCCCTTGCCGCGAAAATCCTACCAAAGAAATCCCTACTTTTTCTGCAGTACTAATCGCCAAGCTTGTTGGTGCCGATACTGCGACTACTATCGCAATATCGGCCTTTGCTGCTTTTTGTATCATCTCGTAACTGGCACGACTTGATATCAACAAAAAACCGCCTTGTTGAAAGCGGCCCTCTTTTAAATGAGTTTGATCGCCATCTGCATACAATGCGCCAATCAACTTATCAAGAGCATTGTGTCGGCCAACATCTTCACAGACTCTAACGATATCGCCTTCAAGGTTACACCAGGCAGCACCGTGCACGGCACCGGTAGATTGTTGCAACGGCTGAAACTGAGTTAGCGATGACGTTGCCCGGTCTATTGCGGAGTGCGACACTGGAAGTTTAGTTCCTCGAAGCTGTGGCGCTTGTTGCAGCTGGTCCAACGACTCAATACCGCAAATACCACAGCCCGTTCGACCGGCCAGGTTTCGACGTTTTTCTTTTAATGCAAGAAAGCATTTATTGGAAATTGTCAGCGCGATCTCTGTACCCTGTTCGTGAGTCATTATATCAATGTCATAAATATCGCTGAACTGATCGATCAGACCTTCGGTTAAACTAAAGCCCCGGGCAAATTCCTCTAACTCAAAAGGTGTCACCATCATAACGGCGTAGGAAACCCCGTTGTAAACCAAGGCCGCCGGGATCTCATTGGCAATTTGGTCCATCTTTTCAACTAAAGCATCAGGCTGACTCTGCTGCCACAAACGCACATTGTGTTCTGTATTTACTCGACTAAATATTGACGCTTTATCATCGACGTTAACATCACTTACATTGCCATCGGCCACTGGTTCAATTATTTCTTTCACCTGTTTAGGCTCACCTGTTTAAGCTTTGCTGTTGCTTTCTTTCATCAATGCTATTTGTTGATCGCTAAATGCTTTGTGCTGAAGCTGCCAACTTGATTCAGAATCCGATATTCCATCAGCCGTTACGACCTTGGCTATTTGAACAGCGGTTACCTTATACTCTGGACAGTTAGTGGCCCAGTCAGAGTTATCGGTAGTGATAACATTTGCCCCGCTATCCGGATGATGAAAGGTTGTGTAAATCACGCTGGGCTGAACTCGCTCGGTTAACTGTGCTTTTAGTACCGTATCTCCGACGCGACTGCTTACACGTACATGATCGCCATCGACGATACCTCGCTCTTCTGCATCGTGAGGGTGAATTTCTAAAACATCTTCGGGATGCCAGTCACTATTGGCCGTGCGCCGTGTTTGTGCACCTACGTTGTACTGTGACAATATACGGCCAGTCGTTAACAACAGCGGGAAACGCTTGCTTACCTTTTCACTGGTCGGTACGTATTCGGTAATAGCAAAAAATCCTTTGCCACGAACAAATTCATCGACGTGCATTATCGGCGTTCCCTGAGGCTGGTCAGCATTGCAAGGCCATTGCAATGAACCTTCTTCATCCAAGCGTTCATAGCTAACGCCACTAAAAGTTGGTGTTAGCCCGGCGATCTCAGCCATAATTTCAGAGGGGTGCTGATAATTCATCGTGTAGCCCAAGGCATTAGACAACGCCATCGTGCCCTCCCAGTCCTCTTTTCCTCCTAGCGGCGCCATAACTTTTCTGACCGGAGAAATTCGGCGCTCGGCATTGGTAAAGGTTCCATTTTTCTCTAAAAAAGATGCGCCGGGTAAAAATACATGAGCAAACTTTGCCGTCTCATTGAGAAAGATATCTTGTACGATTAAGCATTCAAGATTACGTAATGCTTTTTCTACATGCTGAGTATTGGGATCAGACTGCGCTATGTCTTCCCCTTGGCAGTACAAACCTTTATAACTTCCCGCAACCGCCGCATCTAGCATATTGGGAATACGTAAACCGGGTTCGTCACTAATGGTAACTCCCCATGCTTGTTCAAACTGATGGCGAACCGCATCGTCCGACACATGCCTATACCCCGGTAACTCGTGAGGAAACGAGCCCATGTCGCAAGCACCTTGTACATTGTTTTGCCCACGCAACGGATTTACGCCAACGCCTTCACGGCCAATATTTCCCGTTAACATTGCCAAGTTGGCAATGCCCATAACCATTGTTGAACCTTGACTGTGCTCGGTCACACCTAAACCATAGTAAATTGCCGCATTATTGGCATTGGCATACAACCTTGCTGCGGAGCGCAAATCTTTTGCGGGAATCCCGGTAAATAACTCCATCGCCTCGGGTGAGTTTTTTTCTTCGGTAATAAATAATTGCCAGCTAAGATGCGCTGGCTCTTCGCAGCGTGAACTAATAAAACGGCTATCCTCTAATCCCTCGGTGACAATGACATGCGCCATCGCATTAATAAATGCCACATTGGTACCAGGTAATAACTTTAAATGATGCCGGGCTTTTATATGTGGGCTTTTAATGAGATCTATTCGACGGGGGTCCGCCACTATTAACTGCGCCCCCTCGCGTAAGCGTTTTTTTAACCGTGACGCAAATACCGGGTGGGCATCGGTCGGATTAGCACCAATAACCATCACTACATCGGCTTTTTCAACCGAATCAAATGTTTGTGTTCCGGCGGATTCCCCCAACGTCGTTTTTAATCCGTAACCGGTTGGCGAATGACAAACACGCGCGCAAGTATCGACATTATTATTGCCAAAGGCTGCACGAACGAGTTTTTGAACTAAATAGGTTTCTTCATTAGTACAACGTGAAGAGGTAATTCCACCAACGCTCTCATTGCCATATTTTTTTTGAATGGCCCGAATTTTATTTGCCGCAAATGTTACCGCTTCATCCCACGATACTTGACGCCAAGGTTCTTCAATGTCGTTTCTTATCATTGGAGAGGTCACGCGATCTTTATGCGTCGCATAACCAAAGGCAAAACGCCCTTTAACACAGGAGTGTCCCCGATTAGCCTCGCCCCCTTTGTAGGGAACCATTCTAACCACTTGATCACCTTTCAGTTCGGCCTTGAACGCACAGCCCACTCCACAATATGCGCAAGTCGTCACTACATCATGTTCCGCTTGCCCTTGTTCAATAACCGTATTTTCCATCAGGGTAGCCGTCGGGCAAGCTTGCACACAAGCGCCGCATGACACGCATTCTGATTCCATAAAACTACCTTTTTGCCCCGCCGAAACGGTCGAATCGAAACCGCGGCCATCAATAGTAAGAGCAAAAGTACCCTGCACCTGTTCGCAGGCACGAACACAACGTGAGCAGACTATGCACTTGCTGGCATCAAAGGTGAAATAAGGATTACTGGTATCCTTTTTAGCATCGAGATGATTTTTACCAGCAAAACCATAACGAACCTCGCGCAGACCAACTTCACCCGCCACATTTTGCAACTCACAATCGCCGTTAGCCGAACAAGTTAAACAGTCTAGCGGATGGTCTGATATATAGAGCTCCATAACATTTCGACGCAAACTGGCGATTTTATCCGTTTGTGTACTCACCACCAGACCCTCTTCTACAGGCGTAGTACAAGAGGATGGAAACCCCTTACGCCCTTCAACTTCTACCAAGCAAATACGACAGGAACCAAAGGCTTCAACGGAGTCTGTAGAACACAATTTAGGAATGTTGATATTAGCTAAAGCGGCGGCGCGTAGAATAGAAGTCCCCGCCGGCACGGAAATATTTTGACCATCAATTCTCAGGCTAACCCATTCAGACACGGTATCGCCGTGAGGTATTACCGATGGAGTACCCAAATCTTTATTGGCATCCATATGCTTGTGGCTGTGTGGATTTTTTTGAGGATCATAGTACTGCAGCATCGTTAATTTGCTCGCTCTAAGATTTGCTCGAAGAATGGGTCGAATGCTCGTCTGAAGCATTGAAGTCTTCAGGAAAATATCTTAACGCACTTATAACGGGAAACGGCGTCATTCCGCCCATCGCACAAAGTGAACTGTTAATCATAGTATCGCAAAGATCTTCAAGCAATTGCTGATTATGTTCTGCTTCTTGCCCTACTCTGATCTTTTCAATAATCTCGCTCCCGCGGGTCGAGCCTATACGGCAAGGAGTACATTTACCGCAAGATTCTATAGCGCAAAACTCCATCGCAAACTGTGCCTGTTCGCTCATGTCTACCGTGTCGTCAAAAACAACGATACCCCCATGGCCTAACACCGCATTGATGTCACTAAACGATTCATAGTCTAGCGGCACGTCCCAATGTTGAATAGGTAGGTAAGTGCCCAACGGTCCCCCCACTTGAACCGACTTCATTGGCCTGCCAGTGCGCGTGCCTCCCCCGAATTCATTAAGCAAAGTAGACAGTGGAGGGCCGAAGGCCAGCTCAACCAATCCGGTATATTTTAAATTACCCGCTAACTGAAACGGCAATGTGCCACGTGATCGACCCATGCCATAATCTTTGTAATAGTCCGCACCCTTGCACATAATAATAGGCACGGTCGCTAACGAAATTACGTTGTTTATTACGGTTGGCTTGCCAAACAAGCCGCTTATTGCTGGCAGCGGCGGTTTTGCTCTCACCATTCCGCGCTTTCCCTCAAGGCTTTCTAGCAACGCAGTCTCTTCGCCACAAATATAAGCACCCGCACCTAAACGAATTTCGATAGTAAAACTTTTACCGCTCGCTAAAATATTGTTGCCGAGATAGCCATTCTGCTCGGCCGTTGCAATCGCTTGATTTAATACTTGCAGTGCCAGACGGTATTCCTCACGCAAATATATATAGCCTATTGAAGCCCCCACAGCTAAAGCAGCTATGGTCATACCTCCTATTAAGGAGTACGGGTCGCTTTCCATTATCATCCGATCGGCGTAAGTTCCCGAGTCGCCTTCATCGGCATTACAGACGATATATTTTTGGTCGGCGGCTGTATCTAATACCGTTTGCCATTTAATCCCCGTAGGGAAGGCTGCCCCACCGCGCCCCCTGAGGCCCGATGACTTAATATTTCCGACAATTTCTTCAGCCGATATTTTCAGGGCTTTAGTTAAACCTGCAAAACCGTCATACTCGCAATAATCCTTTATATTGGTTGGCTGAATTATGCCAACTCGATTAAACGTTAGTCTCTGCTGATTTTTCAAGAAGGCTATGTCTTCAGTCAAACCCAAATACAAAGGATGTTGCGAATTTTCATTCCAGCACTCGGCCGCCATGAATTCTTCGACTTTTTCGACGCTAACCGGCCCGTAGGCTACCCGTCCTCGATCCGTTTCAATTTCAATCATTGGCTCTAGCCAATACAAGCCGCGTGATCCGTTGCGAACAATATTAAGGGCAATATTTTTTTTCTTTGTGATTTTCTGCACTTGCTCCGCTACCTGATCTGCACCCAAGGACAAAGCCGTAGTATCGCGCGGAATAAAAAGTATCGGAGCCGTATCAGAAGTCATACTACTGAACCTCCACTACATGGGTGCTTAACAGCGATAGCAAATCATCAAATTTATTCTGATCGACATGGCCATGAGTATCGCCGTTAATTCGTATTGCCGGTGAACAAGCACAGTTTCCCAAACAATAAACGGGTTCGAGTGTGAATTCACCGTCCATTGTCGTCTGATGATAATCAATATTTAAACAATGTTTTGCATGGGCTTCTAACGCCCGACTTCCTAAAGCCTGACAAGATTCTGCCCGGCAGATTTGAATAATATGTTTTCCACTAGGCGCTGAACGAAAATAATGATAAAAACTAACAACTCCATGCACTTCTGCGCGCGATAGATTTAAGCCTTCGGCAATAATAGGCAAACAAGTTGGCGGAATGTATCCCAGCGCATCTTGAACAGCGTGTAGTATCGGTAGTAACGCACCAGGTTTATCTTGCCAATCTCGAACAATATTTTCGATTTGATTAACATCCCAATGGTTAGAGTTGTTTGTGCTTACCATAATTGTCCTGTATATGTGGGTTGTTCTGTATATATAAGCTATTCTGTATATATAAGTTGTCCTGAATATCTGAGCTGCCCTGGATATTTGAACTGACAAAAACCAACCTACCTACTCACTCGTGTCCTATTCGGGAAAGGCTTCTTTCAATAGTTCGAACGATCGTTTGCGATCAGCCAAATAATGCATGTTCGTTACCACCATCACTTCGTCAACATTGTAGCTTGATACCAATGTTGATATTTTTTGTTGAACTTGTTCCGGGCTCCCCACCGCTCGACTGCTCTCACGACTATCAATAAATGCCCTCAGCTGTGCCGTCATGGGATAGAGCTGAGCTTCCTCCGGCGTCATAAACCCTCCTCCCGCTTGGCCTGTGACTTGCCCGGTAAAAAATCGAAATAAATTAATATCGTGAGTTAACTGCAAAGCCTGAGCTTGTGCTTCAGTATCGGCACAGTAAACACTTAAGGTAAGAATGGCATAAGGCTTATCGAGTCGTTCACTCGGCTGGAACCTCTGCTGATAAAAGTGAATATGCTCGGGCACCACTTGCGGATTAATAAACGCTGCAAGATTATATGGAAGCCCTCGTTGTGCAGCTAGCTGTGCACTATCGGGGCTTGAGCCTAACATCCATAGCGGCAAATCATTGGGAGGCTTAGGACTAACCACGGGCTGGGCATTACTGTTCCATAAATATTGACTAAGCGATTCCACGAGCTCTGGAAAACGATCAAACTTAGGCCTGCCATCGGTTGCCAATGCCATTGCCGTTGTCATATCGGCACCTGGCGCACGGCCAACACCAAGGTCAATCCGGCCGGGATATAAGTTGGCCAAAATCGAAAAAACCTCGGCGATTTTATAGGGACTATAATGTGGCAACATTATTCCACCCGAACCTATGCGCATAGTCTTTGTCGCCGCGCCAATAGCCGCTAACAAAACTTCGGGAGCGCTACCTGCGACAGAGGGAAATGCATGATGTTCTGAGACCCAAAACCGTTTATAACCGAGTTGCTCACACCACTGAGCCATTAATAAGGTTTCTTGTAGTGCTTCTGTGGTTTGGTCTGCCGAACGAGCGAGGGATTGGTCTAATACAGAGAGAGTAAGTGGCATGGTCTATATACACTGCAGATAGCAATAACTATTAGGAACAATAGTATACGATGATCTAGCGATTCTTGGCGCTTATTACTTAATTCTATTAATTGATCATTAGCACTGTATTATGGTTATGGCTTTCTCATAGTTTTTTAACTAATAATTGTTATTGCTTTGATTCCTCGTCGGAAGAAATTCGCACATTCCGCGCCGGTACTATAGTAGAAATCGCGTGCTTGAAAATCACTTGCGAAGTCACATTTTTCAAGCTCACAATAAATTGGTCGAAGTCATCAATCACTCCTTGCAACTTAATGCCGTTCACTAAAAAAACTGAAACCGGTATCCGCTCTTTTAGCAACGCACGAAGAAAAGGATCTTGAATATTTTGCTGCTTATCGATGAGAAACTCCTTTGGTTTAATGACTAATACGACCAATGATTTACGTGTAGCTACAAACCCTCAAGATTCAGCCAACACTATCGCTGTCGTCTACTTAACTATTTAGTTAACTATTAGCTACTGATAGATCAACCCATCAATAGACACAGCGAAGCTATCTCAGTTCCCATAACCCTGCTTATTTTGTCACAAGAATACGCCTGTTAACTGTTTATGGATACATTTAATCCCCAGGCAATTGGTCCAAAGCTACCCCACATCCTGAGCTAGCTGATGGCATATACTCGTTAAAAACGGTCAAAATGAATTTATTGTATATCTTTACCGGTTAATGACCATACGATGCCGTCTATAATAGATCCAATCTAATTAACCGACGGATTCCACCGTATGAACCAGCCCGACAGACAGCAAGATTTACCTCCTCCTTATGAGATTGAAAGCTCACTGCCCACTCGCTTTCCCCGTGGGTGGTTTTGTATTGGAGCTGCTTACGAATTTACTAACGAACCCGTGCAACTCGATTACTTTGGAACCTCCCTCGTCGCCTATCGCGGCCAAGACAGTGGCAAGCTGCACATACTCGATGCTTTCTGCCCTCACATGGGTGCTAACCTGGCGGATGGCTGCGTTAAAGGTGACTCGGTAATCTGCCCGTTTCACGAGTGGAGCTGGGGCTCGGACGGTTTTTGCGACGATATTCCGTACGCCGCAAAAATTCCTACCAAAGCCCGCATTAAAAGCTGGCCTACGATGGAAATTAATGAACTCATTTTTATCTGGAACGACCCCGACGGTGGCGCGCCGATTAAAGAACAAGAAATTCCATTGAATGAAGAAGTGGCCGAACCTGGCTGGACTCCCTGGATTATCCGTCGTGTGCCGGTCGGCAATAATGCCCGCGAATTAATCGATAACATGGCTGACAAGGCACATTTTGGTCCCGTCCACGGGCTGCCCAGTGTTGACAAATTTGTCAATATTAGCGAGGGACACACTTACATCCAATTGCAAGAAACAACTCATGAAGCACTAGGCCATGCTAAATCTTGCGCCACATATTACGGCCCGGGTTATATGATCCACTCGCAATCAACCACTGGTGGGACCCAGCACGAAAGCAATCGGTTTATGTCGCTTGTAATGAATGCACCCACGTCTCTGGGTAGCTTTGAATTTTTGGCAGGGTTCAAATATCGTATTCCCGAAGGTATGGAGGACGACCGCGACGCACAAATCAATCATGTAAATGAAATGGTTGACGAGTTTGCCGACCGCGGAGTATTCGCTGATTTGCATATTTGGAAGAACAAAGTACCGATTAACAACCCTATTCTATGTGACGGCGACGGCCCTGTTATCCGCTTACGTCAATGGTACGATCAATTTTTAGTCCCTGTAGACCAAGTGCCCGCGTCCATGAAAGAAAGAAAAATTTACGATAAGAGCGAGCCAAGAATTGAATGGCCTGCCAATATGATCATGGAATAGACCGCCCTACGCCGTAGCCCTCTCAACAAGGCTCTTTCAGCATCTATGCTTTTAGTATCTAGAGAAGGGACGAGTCTTGTTTATTCAATCGACCACTGCTCATTTATTCCCGGTTACATAACGCATCTTTACGCCGATTCTGTGTGTGAACTCACCCCCCTCCATTAGCGCACGGCTACTGAGTCCAATAATGTCCCCGACTTCGGCTGACGCTGTTCAATGGCTATTTGCCAATGCCTATCGACCGTCCCTTTAATAAACGTCGTGCTGTCATCGCTGACATTGACGGTCATTGAGGTCTGTTTTTCATCGTTAAATCCGATACGGTGCTCTCCGGAGCCAAGCTGAAGGTGAAACGCCGTATTTCTCTTTAACTTGCCGACCAACTTGCCATCGACAAATAATCGGTAGTACATATGGCTGTTGGACGCCAACCCTTTATCCCGATAGACAACCAGGTTTGCCTGCATTGGCTCTAAAGCCTCAGCTCCTTGTGGATCGAATGTAGATGCTGCTACCGCGCTCGTAGGTAGAATAGCTACCAAGCTCATGCCCAATGTCAGTAATGCCGCTGGTATCATTTTCATCTTGTCTCTCCTGTTACGGCCATTGCCGAATGTAAGTATGTTGTCGTTCAAAGATATCGGCTTTCTACATGAGCTAGCACGTGGATTACTAAGCCGCTTACTACAGGACAAAGAATACGAGTGAATCACTCTGTCGTAAACTCAACAATGTTCTACAATATATGTTTATATATGCACAATGTAATGGGGCTAAGCTGAACTAATCCGGCGGAAACCAAGCCATATAAAGACCTATTAATGGGAGACTGGCTGAGCAGGGTCAAAGCCCCCTATCGTCAGTCACTGGGCTATTTAAAGTCGATTTCCTGATAATAAGTCGTGAAAGTAAAGGCCTGCAAAAAGCAACCGGCTCCATAAAAGAGAGAGAAATATGAGGGACTGGGAAAACCTACGCTACTTTTTGGCGGTAGCAAGAAATGGCACTGTTACAGCAGCAGCCAAAGATTTGGGGGTTAGCCACTCCACAGTATTAAGACGCATTGAGCAATTTGAGCAGGCGCTGGACAGCAGATTATTTAAGAAATTACAGCGAGGCTATGCGTTAACAACTGCCGGAGAAACCTTATTTACCGAGGCCAAAGGTATCGAAGCTAATATCGATAAAGTGCTTTCGTCGGCGGAGGGTCACCACGATGTCGCCGAGGGCAAGCTGAGGATATCTCAACCAGAAACGGGCATTCTTAATTTATATCCGCTATACGCCACATTTTTACGCGAACATCCCGAAATTTCACTGGAAGTCCACAGCACAATGGTGCCGCACAATCTAAACCAGCAGGAGGTGGATGTGGCTTTTCGTATCAGCGAATCCCCTCCCGACTTATTGGTTGGCCGCTGCCTCGGAAAGTTTAAAAGCCGAGCCTATGCCAGTAAAAGTTACCTTAAAAACAAAACTGCCTCTGCGTCACCCAGTGACTACGAGTGGATTATATGGGGCGGCAGACAGAACCGCTCGATGGAATGGTTAGAACAATTAACTGCCAAGCCTCGAATTATTATGTACGCGGAAGCCATGGCCGATGTGCTTAATGCCATTAACAACAATATGGGGGTGGGTTTATTATCTAGTCATGAAGCCGAAAAATATCCCGAGCTGGTGGCCGTTCTCGACGGTAACGTTATCTCCGAATACACGCTATGGATATTGACCCACCGCGAACTAAGAAATAGTTATCGCGTGACAGCATTTATGCGCTTTATGGCAAAAAACCTGGTGCTCGAATAAGCTAGCTCACCGCTTTCGTCTAATTTAATATCTATCTCTAGCGACCCATTATCCCTGTCTCAATAACTGCGGCCGCGATAGCCTCACCCAGAATAAAATGTTGTGCCTCGTCGAGGTGAATGCCATCGATAACACTGGCGTCGGTAACAGATGCCGAATTAAAATAATACGTGCCGTGTTCTTGTGCCATTTTTTCAAACTCAGTGGCCAATCCTATGCAACGGTTTTCAGCACCGTGAAATTTATTGGCAACCAGTCCCTTCGGTTCGATCATTTTTGGTGGGGCGACAACAAGTATCTCAGGAATCGGCATTCCCGCTTCGGTAGGAGCCCGACGAATAATCTCAATAAGCTTGGCCATCCCCTGAGCTGACAACCATGCTGTATTTTCGTGCATGCATTGAAAATCGTTAGTTCCCAACATGAGCACGACCAAAGCCAATGGCGAATGCATTTCTATCACCTGGGCCAAACCCTGAGAGCCATCACGGCCATCCTTAAACGGATCGCCCCATGTGGTTCGACGACCGTTAAGACAGTTTTCTACCACCCGAACATTATGGCCCTTCTCCAACAATGTATTTTCTAAAACCCCAGTCCACCGCTTTTCAAAGCCAAACCTTTGTCTGGTATTTGGAATAATTCCCCAGCTCAGACTATCGGAGTAGATTAGGATTTGCTTCATTTTTGAATATCCCGTATCAGTAAATTTAAAGTGTGGTTCTAAACAAAGGTTCTCACATTGAATATCTACCCAAGAACTGAAACCTACAGGTTTCTCGGAATGAATAATTTATTTGGAAATATAACCCGCAGCGCCTTTCAACGGGAGCGTGCTGATAACGAACACACCACTACCGCTGCCAACTTCATTATCCGCAGAATCATAAACACGAGATTCTGCAATAAATTGAAATTCATTACTCTTCACGATAGTGCCCACCGATTTAAATTTTCCCGACACAACCGGTCGCGTTAAGTAGGTTGTAAAAGAGGCCGTCAATACAAAAAAGGTAGTCTCTAACGAATTCGCGGCAAAAAAAGCCGCATCATCTAACATTTTAAAATAAACCGAACCATGAGTTGCGCCTGCTGCATGATGAAATTTCTCGCTAAGCTCAATTTCAATGGTCGCCTTACCGGCAAGCACCTCCATAACAGGGCGATAAAATTCATTAATGGGCGCCGCTTGATACATGCTTTCCAAGCAGCGAAAATGTTGTTCTTGCATCATGGCTTATACCTTTTTATACCTCAACCGCTTAAGCATCTATCACCATATTCACCTATATTCCACGGCAAATCGTTAAGCGGTTTTACCTCGCATCAAATCAAGTTTGCGTTGATAGCCAGACTGAATAACGTCAACGCCCACTAGAACAGCAACAGAAAAATAGAAAGTGGATTTAGCCATTGGCTCTACCGCGTGGCCAAAAAGTTTTAGATGTGCCGCATGGCCGCCCTCTCCTAACAGTACAATACCTACTATTAGTAAAATAAAGAGCCCCAATACTTCGTACTTTCTATTTTTTTGAATAAACGCCGCAACGGTATCAGCCATAACTAACATCGCCACACCGGAAGCAATAATGGCAATTGCCAGAACAATAAATACATCGGTGATAGCCAAAGCTGACAAAATTGAATCAAAACTGAAAATCAGATTCATAAACACTATAAGTGCAATGACTGATGCCGCGGATTTATTCGATCCGTCGTTTACATTACTTTCTATATCGTCAATTGACAACAAATGAGAGATCTCTTTCACCGCTGTATACATGATAAAAACACCACCAAAAAGAAACACTACTGCCGAAAAATTAAATGCTCCTTCAATAACATTGGACCACTGAATGGAAAAAAATGGCTCGGTTAAAGCGGACAACAACTTTATCATGACGAATAACAAAATAATTCGTAGTGCTACGGCAATCAAGATACCGCTACGACGGACCATCGCCCGCTTTTCAACCGGCGCCCGCTGTGACTCAATCGATATATAGAGTAAATTATCAAAGCCCAGCACCGCTTGCAAAAATATCAGTACGCCAAGGTTTGCCAAGTTCTCAACGGTAAATAGCTCTAACATTTATCAACTCCTTGCATAAATTTATAATCGCAGGCTTGTAAGGACTGCATTTTTGTAAGGCCTATTAATAAGGCATTTGAAAAGAATGCTTATCGATTAACGGTGGTGCCTGTAGACTTTATAAGCATAGGCATGTCGCTCATCGGCCGCATGTTCTTCTAACAAGCTAGTTGTCCAATCACTAAAATCAAAGGCAGAAAGAATAGAATCGCCGTCAATATTTGTCTGCACAATTGTTTCGTAAACCGTGCTAGCTTGAGGCAATGCTTCGACAAAAAAACTTACGCCACCGATAACAAATATTTCTTCACTGCTACTACCGTTATAACTAAGTCCTAAAGCGATCGCCTCGGCCAACGAGGAAACTAACTCAATGCCTTCGGCAACGGAGTAATTACTTTGCCGGGAAACAACAATATTTAGCCGCCCGGGCAAAGCCGACTGATGATCTTCGTAAGTTTTTCTGCCCATGATAATAGGCTTGCCCAAGGTTGTTCGCTTAAAATGACCAAACTCATCCGGCAAATGCCAAGGTATCCGGCCATCCTTACCAATACAATAATTAAGTGACCGCGCGTAAATTAACGATAAAGACATAACTTTTTGCGTCTCTGGGTTTTACGTTCATTCATATTTATTGGTTAAATAGCGCCTACGATAAGATACCCTGACAAACTATACCTTATCTACTGCGGCCTCATTAACTGCTGTGCAGCACTCAGAACGCGCCGCTTATGTTCTTGTTCCAATATGGCTCGCTCTTGTTCAAAATACAATTGCTCTTTAGCCGACAATTTACCCCACTCCTGCAAAATTGGAATATGAGATGTCACTAATGCCAATTGATCAAACGGCAGATAAAACTCTTTTTCAACGTCGCTTAAAACCAATGTTTTTGCAAGACCAGAAATACGAATCGACGCCTCCGTTAACGAAACCTGTTCTTGTATTAAACAACGCACTAAAACATCGATACTGGCTGATGCCTCCTGCTGCTGTATCTGCACGCGGCGTTGTTCCTCCTGCTGCTGAATTGCCTGCTGTCGTTTTTTCTGCCAAAGCAATCGACATAGATACGCTGCGTAGACAACTAGTATCAGAACAATAATATTCATTATAAATACAAGATAACTTGGCATAATTTTCACATATGGAATTTAAACGGTCAAAATATTTGAACTTTATACCCTTATTTCAACAATCTATTTCAACTGCCTATTTCGACAATCTGCCGCCCGATGCACAGCTCTATTTTATTTCAAAGTAGGTAGCGGTCCATGGAGAATAACTATCGCCACAAGAAACTTTGTAATGCGCGACCCATCATTAGATCGTTAAAAACCAGCTCGGCCTGTGCCGTTTCAGGCTGAGCTGCGCCAAAACAGACATGCAATGGCAGTAGATGTTCTTCTCGAGGATGGCAAAATCTTGCATGGGGGGCGTCAAGCCAGTGAATCAACCGTTGTTCTCGCTCAACTGCACTCAACGTTGAAGAAGTACAGGTCTCAATGAGCCACTCGTCAAAACGAGCGAGCTCTTCTTGATCTGGATCGAATCCCTCTCTGGGTCGGCGCATATTATGATACGAACTACCCGACCCTAAAATTAGCACTCCCTCTCGCCTTAACGGTGCGATAGCACGACCTATAGCAATATGTGCAACGGGATCCATAGAATTTAATAGCGAAATTTCAAGGCAGGGAATATCGGCCGATGGATACATAAGCTTAAGAGGCACAAATAAACCATGATCAAATCCTCGGTCTACATTCAGTTTCGCCAGCATATTATTATCGTTTAATAAATGCTGAATGTCCGACGCCAATTCAAATGAGCCGGGTGCCGTATAAGTTAACTGATACGACTCGGGCGGAAAACCCGAGTAGTCGTATAACAGTGGAGGGTTGGCAGCTGCCAAAATAGTAGGCTGCTCTTCTTCCCAGTGCGCACTGATAACCACAATAGCCCGCGGTTTTTTTAGCTGTGAAGGTATTTGAGTTAAAAAATCAACAAGTAGTTTGTGGCCTGG
>JAJRPK010000290.1 GCA_024280785.1 Gammaproteobacteria bacterium | reverse complement strand
ATGGTATTGATGGCTCAGCCATTTAGTTATCGTTATCCGTTGGTTGATGGGCAGGGTAACTGGGGCTCGCCCGACGACCCCAAATCGTTTGCCGCTATGCGTTATACAGAATCACGTTTAACCGCTTACGCTGATGTACTAATGGCTGAGGTGAGTTTAGGAACAGTAGACTGGCAGGCCAACTTCGACGGCACCTTAGATGAGCCGGCATTGCTACCAGCCAGAGCGCCTAGTATTTTACTTAACGGCACGACCGGTATTGCGGTGGGAATGGCTACTGATATTCCACCGCACAATTTAAAAGAGGTGATTTCCGCCTGCCTTCATTTACTCGATAAGCCTAAGGCGAGTACGCGAGATTTATTTGAGCATGTAATCGGGCCCGACTATCCTACGGACGCTGAAATTATCACGCCGTCGGCATCAATATTGGAAATGTACGAGACGGGAAAAGGCAGTCTCAAGATGCGGGCTCTTTATACTACAGAGCAGGGGGATATTATTGTCACAGCTCTGCCGCATCAGACATCTGGCGCTAAAGTGTTAGAGCAAATTGCTGCGCAGATGCAGGCGAAAAAATTGCCGATGGTGGTTGATTTACGCGATGAGTCCGATCATGAAAACCCGACACGCTTGGTGATTATTCCTAAGTCCAACAGAGTGGACGTTGACGCATTGATGTCACATTTATTCCATTCGACAGACTTGGAAAAAAACTATCGTGTCAATCTTAATATGATTGGTGTTGATGGTAAGCCGCAAGTTAAGGGGCTGGTGAAGATATTAAAAGAATGGTTGCAGTATCGTAAGGACACGGTTAAGCGGCGGCTTCAATATCGATTGGAAAAAATTCTAGCGCGGTTACATTTACTTGATGGCTTGTTAATAGCATTTTTAAATCTTGATGAAGTGATCCGCATTGTCAGGACAGAAGATCATCCCAAAAAGGTCTTGATTAAGCAATTTACATTAAGTGAAGTTCAAGCCGATTATATTCTTGATACCCGATTGCGGCAGCTTGCGCGATTGGAAGAAATGAAAATCAAGTCAGAACAAGATGAACTGAGTCGTGAGCGCGATGATTTACAGAAGACTTTGGGTTCTGATGCTCGGTTAAAAACTTTAATAAAAAAGGAACTAGTTGCGATTGCTGAGGAGTTTGGCGATGACCGGCGCTCGCCTATTGTTACACGCGATGAATCATTGGCTTATAGCGAGGACGATATTACGGCCGTTGAATTGGTGACCGTTGTGTTGTCTGAAAAAGGCTGGATACGCGCGGCGAAGGGACATGATATCGACCCAACTTCACTGAGTTATAAGTCAGGTGATCAGTACAAATTGTCGGTTAAAGGAAGGTCTAATCAGTCGGCTGTTGTGCTCGATTCGACAGGTCGAAGCTACTCTGTTCCGGTGCGGACTTTGCCCTCTGCTCGGGGTCAGGGAGAGCCATTGACGGGGAAGATAAATCCCCCGTCGGGTTCCACCTTTGAAGGTGTGATGATAGGCGCCGATGATGATTTATATTTGCTTGCCACTGATGCGGGTTATGGCTTTGTTGCCAAACTTGGGGACATGCACGCTAACAAAAAAGCCGGTAAAAGCCTTATTACTGTTCCGAAAGGTGGTCGGGTTATTTCGCCTGCGATCATTGAAGGCATGGAGGGAGCGTTGTTGGTTTCTGTTAGCAATGAAGGGCGCATGTTGATTTTTCCGGTTGTGGATTTACCTCTCATGGCCCGAGGAAAAGGCAATAAAATTATGAATATTCCTGCTGCGAAATTACAACTACGTGAAGAGTTTATGTTGTCTGCAGTCGTTATGAAAGAGTGGGATTCGCTGATTATTTATGCGGGTAAACGCCATCTAAAGATGAAAATGGCTGATTTAGAGCACTATCGAGGGGAGCGTGCGCGCAGAGGGAATAAGTTGCCTCGCGGCTTCCAAAAAGTTGATTCTATTGCTATTGAAGTAAAAGAGTAGGTTGTAGCGTGAGTGAAGTTGTTCTTATAAAGGTCGCTGGGCCAGATAGGCCGGGGATTACTCGGAAGATAACAAATTTGTTATCTGATTACAGTGTCAATGTGTTAGATATTGGACAGGCTGTTATCCATAATAATTTGTCACTGGGCATCTTAGCTGAAATACCCGTTGGTGACGTTAAGACAGAGATTACTGAATCCTTATTCGAAATGTTAAGAAAGCTGGAGATGGATGTAGTATTCGATTCTATTCCCCCTGCTAATTATGAAGACTGGGTTGAAGAGCAGGGCAAGCCTCGGCATATTCTCACGCTGCTTGCCAGAAAAATAGAAGCAAAACATATTAGTTGTGTGACCGAGTTGGTAGCGCAACACGATCTTAATATTGATAAAATTACCCGGTTGTCAGGTCGTGTTTCTTTACTTGATAAAAATCAACAGTCAAAAGCTTGCGTAGAGTTTTCTTTACGCGGAGCGTTGAAAAATGAACAAGTGGTGCGGCAGGCATTGTTGGAGTTAGCGAATACACTTGATATCGATATAGCTTATCAAGAAGACGATATGTACCGCCGCAATCGCAGATTAGTTGTGTTTGATATGGATTCGACACTCATTGACGCCGAGGTAATTGATGAGTTAGCGAAGCACGCAGGTGTTGGAGATCAGGTTGCGGCAATTACTGAATCGGCCATGAGAGGGGAGATTGATTTTGGAGAAAGTTTTCGGCGGCGAGTTAGTTTATTAAAAGGGCTGGATGAATCCTCGCTTAAATCTGTCGCTGACAAATTGCGTTTAACTGAAGGAGCGGAAGAGTTAGTTTCTACGCTAAAAAGCCTTGGTTATAAAACGGCTATTTTATCGGGTGGGTTTAGTTACTTTGGTAATCAGTTGCGGGACAAGTTAGGTTTTGATTATGTCTATGCAAATGAGCTGGATATTCAAGATGGGGTTGTTACAGGTACCGTGATTGGCGATATAGTGGATGGTGACAGAAAAGCAGAATTGCTTAAAGAGATAGCCAAACGTGAAAATATTGCATTACAGCAAGTCATTGCTATTGGCGATGGGGCAAATGATTTACCTATGTTGAGTATTGCAGGGTTAGGCATCGCTTTTCGTGCCAAGCCTTTAGTTAAAAAATCAGCCAGGCAGTCGATTTCAAACCTGGGACTTGACAGCATTTTATACTTACTGGGAATCAGCGATAGAGAGCGGCTGGCACCGAGAATTTAATTTTAGAAGGCATTAAGCTTTCTTAATTGTGTCGCCAGCTTTGCCCTAGGAAATATCAGAAAACTCGTAGTCCATCGTAGCTAATGGCAATTGTAAATAGCTTCCTTGAACAAAATGAATACCCGTTTGCCATAATTGAGCTAAGTTTCCCGCGCTATCTACTCCACTGGCAATACAAATAGCATTTATTTCCCCCGCTTTATTAATCATCTCTTTCATCAGTTCTGGATCTGCATCTTCGCCACTCATTTTATTCGTTAATTCAGACGAAAGCTTTGTACGGCTAGGGGCTAATGATTGAATAAGCTCTAAATGATCAATGTTGGCACTGTGCAGGGAAATGTCATGGCCAGCCTGTTTGAGTTTTTGAATTAATTCCGTGGTACTTTTTTCATAGTCTATGGCGTCGCTAGCCTTAACCGAAAATCCCAAAGCAGCGGGGCCTAAGTTGCAGTCTCCGATAATCTCGCTTATCCACGCGTAGAAACTCGGATCCATAATAGCGCTGGCCGTTAGTGGAATTGTAAGTTGCATATTGGGATTGCTTTGAACTAATTCTGTAAGCGTTTGAGTGGCCTCAGAAATTATCCATCTATCCAGATCGGCGTTTGATTCTTCAATGCCGAGCTCAGCGAGTATTTTTTCGGCGTCTTCATCTTGGCCTGCATCATTTTCTATATATAGAACCGCCTCATATAAATGTTTGCTTTGTTCTTGTAAGGCAATGATTGGCTGGTATTTCAGTCTGAACCTGTTGAGCTCTAAAGCTGAGTGAAGCGCAGCTGCGCCTTCAGCATTATCAATTTTTGGGGCGTACAATTTGAAGCCGTTAGTTCCCTCAAGCTGTTTTTCGGCCGAAGCCTTAAAAGCTTTGTGCAGAGAAGATTCAATATTCATGTCGGCGATTCCGTATTGAGATATGCCGACGGCGATAGATGCTTTGAAATTTTTATTTTCTTCTCCGACAGATCGTTCGCCAACCTTTTCACAAATTTGTGCTGCAAACTCAGTGGGATCGTGTTCACAGCTATCTGGAATGACAATGACCCAGCTTTCTTTGAGGTAGTCAAAAACACTTGCCTCAGGCGGTGAAATTTCCCTAATGAGGAGAGAAATATCTTGGATCAACTGGAGATGATTACATAATCCTAGAGTTTTTCGTTGCACGGCGTTACTGGTTATTGACGCAAAAAACAAGCTTCCCTTGCCCTCAAATTGTAATATTTTTTCTATGTCGAAAGCACTATCATTGTTGTCGGCAGTGACTATGCCAGTGTCTATGCTAGGGTCAATGGGCTGCTCTAAGGACGAAGAATTTTTGTTACGTAAAATAATTTGAGTGCAAGATTCTCCCTCATAACTTGCTGAGGCTAGACTTAGTTCGGCGGGAAACGTTTCTTCGTTAGCAGTTAGGGCATCAACTGTAATAATTGACTCAGTTTCGTCTCCTCGTTGAAAGTTTCTTAACAGAGGGCGAAGTATAATTTGATCTTTGGCGGAGATAAGATCAATAAAGGGATAACAGTCTAAGTCTGCGGCACTTTCAAATTGTAATAGTTCAGAAAAAACGCTGTTAGCGTGTACTACCATTCCATCGATGACATAGCTTATGGCATCGATGGTTGTATCCATTAAGAGTTGGCTGCGAGCGTTTGCTTCTGCAAGTACTTGGCTGGTTGTAAGCGCCAGACGATGATCGCTTTGAGATTCTATTTCTCTTGCTGCGACATATAATAACCTGTCACTTTCTTCAGCGGTTAAATAGTCCTTGAATTGGCATTGAATGATTTGTAGTGCATTGGTTGAAGAGTATGATTCATCGAGAAAAATTGCATGGACCTGAGAATTGTTTTTTTCTATATGGTTGCCAATAACCGCAGGGAGATACATTTTAGAGCTGCTGTATGCCAAAATAATGTTCCATTCTTCATCACGTAAAGACTCGTCCAGGTCTTCGATGGAGCTGATTCTGTGGGCATGGGTAATCCATCCGGCATCTTTAAATATACTTTTAGTCTTGTTAGCCTGCGCAGGATCTTCGTGGGCAATGAGCAGTTTAATGTGCCGCTTATTGGCTGTAGTTTCCACCGGATCTAACGAGGGAACTGTACTGGCAAAGGTGTCCATGTTTTCGTCCAAGTTGTGGGCGGTGTTGATACTTCGGGTCACGATGTTTTTTCCTTCAATACTAGTAACAAGCAAAGTCTGTTTTGTCGATTCATTCTAAACATTTTTTGAACTAAGCTAATGAGTTGGGGCATTGGCATACGGTGGGGCATCTGTAAGAGTAGTGTGGGCGTAGCGGCAGTACTCATTGGTTTTCTCTACACAATCAGAGAGAATAATTCGCTGTTCAACGTCTTCGCCAATTAATGTGGCAGCACTTTTTGCCTTTAATCCCAAATTAGGAATAATTAAATTTGCTAAGTTGGCATCATCTGAAGTCGAGCGATCCTTCTTTAAGGGCGAAACGCCAAGTGCCGGTAATAGCTCAGTCCCTTGTTTACTATGAATGATTTTAATGCCATAAGGCTTGATATCTGGCCCTAACAGTTCGACACCTAATTTTCTTTGGTCGTCCTCATTCTTGGTCCAGCGAATGACAGCGACATTCCATTTGCCGTTTTCTGCATCGCGAAGCCCGATTAAATTGCCAGACTTATAGTTTGTGAACGAAAGATGATGCCCCGATAAGCAATAGCCGGTAGGGTTAGTATCAACAATGGTGATACTGTTTAAGTTGTAGCCGCCACTAGACTTGTCCTCGTTATCCAATGAGGTGCGGATTTTAAATTCAATGCTATCACCGCTAAACTCAACATTATTCCAGCCAGTTTTGTAGTCGCTTTTCCATATATCGTTTGTTTTTGAGCACGGCTCACCCATTGAATTAATTGATGAAAGGTCGTCGACCGTATAGGTGTTTATAAAGGGCCGCGTAAACGATTCGAAGGATTTTTCACCGCTTAGATAATAATGGATTTGCTCAAAGCCGTGGCAGATATCCAGAGTGCCTGCACCCAATGCCCGGTTAAATGTTCTGTGCGGGGAGGCGTCAAAGCAGTTGGCAAGCTGACCAATCAATTCGGGTGATAATGAGCTAGAGCTTAGGTCTGACTGTAGTTTTTGAAAGTTGAGATATAGAGTCGCGGCTGGCGTGGTTTCTGAGTGTGCTTGGCTGCCGTGTTGGTCGCAGTGGAGGTATCGTTGGGGTGCAACGTCTTGATGAGTTGCCAGTTTAAAATGTGACTGATCGGTGGGAGTGGCATTGATGCGTACGCCAGTATCTATGTTCTGCAAGTAATCGAACAGAGAAGCCAATTGTGTGGAGTTCAACTTGTCCGGGTTGGCGCAAGCCAGTGAAACCATGGCTTTGTAATTATCATCAAGGCGAGTAGCTGTTGTGGCCGAGTGGCTATCGGTGATTGAATAAAGATAGATAGCATGCAACTGCTTCCAACAACCACTGGGTGCAGATTCTTGTAATTGGTAAGAGGTGAGCATGGCACGACAAAGGTAGCCGCTTGCGGTCAGCATTAAACCATCGCAGGCGGGGCCGGATTTTAGTTCAAGATGTTTTTGCGCCGTAAAGAAGTAAATCTGACCGTAAAGCGAATAAAGTCGCTGCTGCTTTAGCAAAGCAGCAGAATCAGACTGATCCTTTGAATGAAATTGAGTTAGCCCTTGGGCAGCGTTGTGCAGTGGGGTGGCAAGCATGTCTAACGCGGGCAAGGCCTGCTCGAGCTCACATTGAGACGTGGCTATGTCTTCGCCCGCTTGGATGAGTTTATTTGCCAAGGCGTGAGGGTCGGTCTTGGGTAAGATTTTAATCCACGACTTCAGCCCTTCTGCAGTAGGTTCGCAGAAGCTAAATGCTGGTAAAGCCAACGATCTATTACTGTAATTACGACGAAATAACATAGTTAGGTAAAGGTCTAAAAATACACAATAATGCCGCGAAAAAGCGGGTTCCTTTTTGAGTATAGGCAGTGTTTGATTCTTATGCTGGAATTAGCTCAGATTGAATTGAGTTGGCGGTAATACTAAAATGGGGCCGTCGATAAAACCAATGTAAGTTAGCACACACTTACGCTTAATAACTTGTTGAAAGTAAAGGAGATATTCTTATTTTATATCCTATTTAGAGAATAGGGCTTAGCAGCGTTTTAGATTTTTCATTGGCCTTTTCTCTTACTAGTTTAGGTACGAGGTAACCGGGTAAGTGTGCACTTACTTTCCCTATAAGCCTTTGTGCCTTGCTGTCGGGAATGGAAAAATGAGCGGCACTTTCGACAGTATCCATGACATGCAGATAATAAGGTAGCACGCCAAAGTTGAATAGCTTTTCGCTTAAGTCAACCAAAATACTCGCATCGTCGTTAATTCCTTTGAGTAAAACGGTTTGATTTAACAGCGTGACGCCAATATTTTTAAGCTCATTAATAGCCTTTTTGACTCGCTCGTCCAGCTCGTTGGGATGATTACAATGAATGACCATCACTTTCTGTCCCTGCCAGTTTGCCAGCCAGCGCAGAAGATTCTCGTCAACTCGCTGCGGTAACACGACGGGCAAACGGGTATGAATTCTCAGTCGGTGGATGTGGGGGATTTCGGCGATCTGATCGGTGAGCCAAGAGAGGTGCTTGTCATTGGCTGCAAGCGGATCACCACCACTGTAAATGACTTCATTAATAAGTGGATTTTGTCGCAGGTAACTCAGCGCCTGATTCCACTCTTCTCGATTAGGCTGATTGTCCTGATAGGGGAAGTGTCGGCGGAAACAATAACGGCAATGAATGGCGCAGGCTTTGGTGATGATAAGGAGCGCGCGGCCATGATATTTGTGAATGAGCCCGGGGGCTGAGTTAAACTGGGCTTCTTGCAGCGGGTCTTTAGTGTAGCCGGGTGTATATTCCAGCTCCTTTGCGAGTGGCAATACCTGTAGCAGCAAAGGGTCATTGATATCCCCCTTACGCATACGGGTAATAAATGGTTCTGGCACTCGAATGGGAAAACTGCTCTGTTCAAGGCCAAAACTATCGGGATTGTAGGCGTTTGCTAACTCAATAGGAATCTCTAGTTTGCCGAGTAGGTCCTTTAGCGATAGTGTGGAGGCCGACAATATTTTGCGCCAATCAGAGTTTTCCATGGCGATGATGCTTTCTGTCTGACAGTTTGGGTTGGTTCGCGTTATCATTACGACCTTTTTTAAACACAGTTAAATTAAGAACACTAAATTAAGAACACTTAGCGAATTGAGGAACACTATGGCGACCTATTCTACCAACGAATTCAAAAAAGGTTTGAAACTGATTATCGATGGTGACCCTTGTAACATCGTAGAAAATGAAATGGTAAAGCCGGGTAAGGGTCAGGCTTTTAATCGAGTGCGATTAAAAAACTTGAAAACCGGTCGCACTTGGGACAAAACCTATAAGTCAGGTGAAAGCGTAGAAGCGGCGGACGTTATGGATGTCGACATGGAATATCTGTATGCCGATGGTGAATTTTGGCATTTTATGGACCCCAATACTTATGAGCAGATTCCCGCTTCAGCAGATGCTGTTGAAGAGGCCAAGTTATGGTTGAAAGAACAAGATAAGTGCATCATAACGTTGTGGAACGATGTTCCGCTAACGGTTACGCCCCCTAATTTTGTTGAACTTGACGTCGCCGAAACAGACCCGGGTTTAAAAGGCGATACCGCTCAGGGTGGAACTAAGCCAGCTACATTATCGACGGGGGCAGTAGTACGTGTACCGCTGTTTATCAATGAAGGTGACACGTTGAAGATCGACACACGGACGGGAGAGTATGTATCACGCGCATGATTGCGCAAACGGGTTCAGACCCTGCCGGACTGACTTCGGTAACGGCTTATAAACAGTTAGAAAAAAGGGCGCGGGTTCTCTCCCTTATTCGTCAGTTTTTTGTTGAGAAACAAGTTTTAGAGGTAGAAACTCCGCTGCTTGGGCGCTACCCCGTCACCGATCCGCAATTGGATAATCTTCGTGTAGAAAACCCCTTTCCCCTTAATATAACTAACGCGACAGATTGGCTTTATCTGCAAACCTCCCCGGAAGTTGCAATGAAGAAATTGTTGGTTCTAGGTAGCGGTTCGATCTACCAGTTAGCTAAGGCTTTTCGTCAGGATGCCCCCGGTCGCTTGCACTCTGTAGAGTTTACTCTGCTGGAGTGGTATCGAGTCGGCGGTGGAATAGAGGAGCTTATCGACGATCTGACCAATTTATTAGAAAAAATTATTGGCCCGCTCCCGGTTGAAAAAATCAGTTATCGAGAGGCCTTTATCCAATACGCAGGCATCGATCCCTTTACGGCAACAATTGTAGAATTAAAGAATCAGGCAAAGAAACATATTGATGTTAGTTTTGATGGAGATCGGGATATTTGGCTTGATTTGCTGTTAACTCATCTGGTCGAGCCCAAATTGGGAGTAAATCGGTTAACATTTATTTATGATTATCCGAAAAGTCAGGCAGCGATGGCCAAGTTGTCTAAGGATAAAGACGGGTATGAGGTGGCAAAGCGGTTTGAGCTATACGTTAATGGGGTGGAGCTAGCTAATGGTTATCATGAGTTGACCGACCCCGTTGAGCTTGCTCAGCGGTTTAAGATTGACAATGAAAGGCGCCAATCTCTAGGAAAGCCGGTTTGTAATTTGGATGTTGATTTTCTTGCGGCTTTAGAAACGGGTATGCCCGATTGTTCGGGGGTTGCTGTGGGTCTAGACCGCCTTATGCTGCTCGTTTAATGCTAATAATCTAACGCCTTAAATTTAACGGCTGCAGGCAAAATGTGCCAGTCTATTTTTTAGCGCATGGCGACTCATTAGTCGCTAGAGATTGTGTGGATTTCATCTAAAGATAGTTTTCTGTTTTCTATACCTTCAAAACCATCTTCCCCCGTATAACTATCTTCGCCAGCGATAAGCCCATGGACATTGATCGGCCAAACAATAGCGCTACGAGTTTGATACATGTAATAACTGTCAACGTCATCGACGGAATACCCCATGCCTTCTAACAATCGACCAGGATAGGCAATACGCATCGTTCCTTCGGTAATGATACAGTGCTTGTCTACTACAAGCCGGTCGATATCGTGTTCAATCCGGTGAATGTCCATGTCGATAACACTTTTATAAAATGCTTCGACATTGTCTTTTCCCTTAGGACCGGCAAAGGCCTCGCTGTCTTCGCTGCCAAAAAAATGATAGCGGGCATCATCGGCAACCGTAGACATGAGTGCGGAAAAATCTAACATTGCTTCAGACTTCATGTGCTTGAGTAAAACTTTCAGATTTCGTTGTAAAGTTGGATCTGTTTCTATAGCCAACCTTTTCTCTGCTAGCGCCCAATTTTTTCTGGGGTCAATTTTTATCACAGTGCAACGGCTCCTATACATTTTTTTGGTTGATGATTAATACAGAGTTACTACCGAGGCTCTTTTCAAGCGACTTATTAGTAGTAGCGCCAATCTAGTTGTTTATTCGACATTAAAAAGTTAGGAACTGAGTTTTGTTCTCATTTTCAAAATTAGATTTATTTTGCACCGTCGAACCAATCTTTAAAACCTAATACACGGTGCGGGCCGATATGCATTTGCTCTAATACGCCGTGGCCTATTTCAGTTTTTCCTGAAGGCAATATACGTTTGGCGACGACCACTTGTTGTTGATGAAGGTACTCCAGGGCGAGAGGGTCTATGCTGTCGACCTCCCAGCTTTCTGAACCAATTTTTAATTCCCCTTGCCACTTGCCGTGTCCCCACTCGGGGTGCTGGTAGCCTAAGCCTTTCATGCGGTGAATGGTGCCAGTGAACTCAACACTAATCTCCATTGCTTTTCCGGATTTATCATTCATGATAAAAGAGCCAGCTTTCGCTTCGCGAGTTCCTTTTTTAAGCTGTAGGTCGTACTCTACTTGGCCTTGCCACATCTGTGCCTGACTATCGATAACTCCGGGGATGGCATCGAAATTTTTATAGACAGGAAGAAATCCCTGATCAGTGTGCCATTGGTAGGCATCGGCATCTTCAAACCAGCCGGCGAGCGTGCATTCATTCTCCCAATGAATGGGCAGCCACATAAAATGGGTTGCTTGATACATATCTAACGGCGCGCCACCGGTATAGCTGTCTCCTACCGGTCTAATTCCCCAAGAGCGGTCTTTGAGCCCGAATGTCGTGGCGCCCTCTACTTTAATTTCTTTACCGTTATAGCGGATAAATCCACTCCAGGAACCAAATTGGTCTAAGCGAGTGGCATCCATGATAACGTGGCGGTGATTGCCAAGAGTTTGCCGGCCTTCTTCTAAGGCACTAGTTTTTGGTGTAAAAGTGAGGTCGCATTCAATTCCGGTGTCATTGGCTGTGATAATAATTTGATGGCGGCCCATAGGCTCCAATATTTTTAATTCGAAAGGGCCTATCGTGGTGTCGGTTGGTTCGTCGGGAGCTCGTCTTGATCCGTGAAATGCATGCTGTTCGCCATCGGCGACGATACTCAAACTACAATCCATAATGCCAAGGTTAGGGTAACGGCACAGTGCAATACCAAAATAAAACGAGCTATCCAAGGCGTGGGCGTTGTACCAGTATCGGTCATAAGTAAAGCGGTCGCTGGAAGCCGTGCGAAAAAGAGGTTCGGCTGTTTGATGGATGGCGTAATCGTCAAATTTTGAAAGCATTAGAGATACTCTTTAATGGATGGACCGATGTACTGTGCTGTGTCGCTGTTATTGGTAGGTGGTAGGAAATTATTTGGATTAGCTCTCGACGTGTTCACCGAGGACTTCTCCTAGTTTTATACCTAATCCGTGTTCCAACAAGTCGTTCCAAATTATCGAGTCTTTGGCGAAAAGCACAATGACGGTTGAGCCCAGTTTAAACCGGCCCATCTCTTCTCCTTTTTTAAGTGCGATGTTGCCTGAGAAATCTTGTTTGCTGATGTGTTTCGTTTGGGGGGTTACTTGCCCAGACCAAACTGTTTCGATGGATGCAACAATCATTGCTCCAACCAAGATAAGTACCATTGGCCCAATAGCGGTTTCAAATACACAAACCAGGCGTTCGTTGCGCGCAAATAAATTGGAAACGTTGTTGGCGGTCGTTTGATTTACTGAAAATAAACTACCCGGTATATAGATCGTTTGTTTTAACTCGCCATCTATAGGCATGTGAATTCGGTGGTAATCTTTAGGCGAGAGATAGATGGTGGAAAATAATCCGTCATTAAAAACGCGGCTTAGTTGTTCATCGTCGCCAAGCAAAGTGGATAAACTATAATGATGTCCTTTGGCTTGGATTAAAGTGTGGCCGTTGATTGAGCCTATCTCGCTAATCGCGCCATCGACAGGAGAGACAATATTTTTGTCGTTGCCTTGAATCGGTCTGGCATTTGCTTTAAGAGGGCGAGTAAAAAAAGCATTAAAGCTGGGGTATTTTTCAAAATCTGCCGGCTGCGCTTCATCGATATTAATAGGAAAGTTATTCGCAAAGAGCCGAATTAATAAATTTTTTAACCAGGGGGTTTCAGAATCTGCCAGACGCCCAGCAAAGCGTGATAGAGCGTGTTGCGGTATGCAGTATTGTAGCAATAAAAATAATTTGTTTTTTATGGCGGAGAAATTCATTGGAGAGTTCCAAATATCATTAGTGATTTAAGGGGCAGGGCTAGACGTCACTTTCTGTGGGGGTGTCGGTTAAGTTGCCCCATTCAGACCACGAACCATCATAGCCCCTGATATTGAGGTCTAAAATTTTCCCTGTTATGTAGGTTAATCCAGAGCGATGATGGCTGTGGCAATGAGTGACTATGGTTTTATTCGCAGTGAGGTTTTTATTTTCGAGCATGGAGGAAATAACGCCGAGTGGTTTGAGTCTCAGATAATTGTTTCGGTCCATCAGGTCGAGCCAATCAATATTAACGGCTCCAGGAATTCGCCCACCTTTAGCAGCAAGCACTTTTTCACCGCTATGTTCTTGCGCAGATCGTGCATCCCATATTGCAAAACTCTGATCACCTAGCTGATTTTTTATGTCGTCAGCACTGACTATCTGGGTTTGGTCGATGGTGGCGTTGTATGGAGTGGACTTTATTGGATTCGCGCTCCCCGTTTCGTGTTGATAACCCTCGGCGATCCAAGCTGTGATGCCGCCATCGAGATAGTGATAGTTTTTGTGGTTGAGAATGTCTAACGTCCATATAAGGCGCCCAGCCCAGCCCCCTCCCTCGTCGTCGTAGGCAATAATAATTCGATTATCGCTAAGACCAATTGCAGAGAATAGAGTGGATAAATCTTTACTATCTGGTATTTTTCCTGCAGCAGGAGCAATACCACAGACCAAACTGGACGGTTCGATATTTACTGAGCCGGGAATATGGGCTTGCGAAAAAGCGCTGGCACTGCCGACAAATACCGGAAGAACGTTAGGGCTTTCCAGTAGCGGTTCAAGCTCATCGGTAGAAAGCATGATTTTAGTTGAAAGTTGTGAAGGCATGAACGAATCCGTTTTACGTTAACAAGTTGTTATAATCTGTTGGATGAATTGCAGTTAATCATCCAGAGAGTTTAGGATGTGTAAATAGCTACTCATTCGAGAGGGTTGAATGTCGTTATTGTCAAAAGCGGCTTTAATTGCACAGCCCGCGCTTTTCAGGTGTTCGCAATCACGGAATTTGCAGTTTAGGGCGTATTCACGAAACTCTCGCATACCATAAACTATGTTATCAGGTGTTAAGTGCCAAAGGCCAAATTCGCGAATGCCGGGAGAGTCTATGAGCTTCCCAATACTTTTACCTTCGCTATTCTTAATACTGTAAAGCTGCGATGTAGTTGTTGTATGACGACCTTTTTCATTTGCAGAAGAGATATTTCCAATTTTAGCGAAGTCGTCGCCAAGTAGTGCATTGATTATTGATGACTTTCCTACTCCAGACTGGCCTACGAAAATGCTGGTTTGACCGTTAAGTGCGGCCCTTAAGTCATATTTTTTATCGGTTGTATGGGCTATATCGACAGTATGGGTTTCGAGATCAAAAACATTAAAGTAATAAACGGCGTAGTCTAACTGAGCATATAAAGCCATTAATTGATCAATTTCTTTAGTAACGGAATGGTTAGCAGGATCATTCAGAAGGTCTGTTTTGTTGACCAATAACGCGACCTCAATATCGGCATTTTCGGCTGCTATTAGATAACGATCTACCAGGGTGGATATCACTTCGGGTTGCGGAGCGATGACAATAAAAATTTTATCAATATTTGCTGCTACGGGCTTGGGGTCTTGATACGGACGCGGCCGCTCTAACAGTGTCTCACGTTCTAGCAGCGCCTCGACAATACCGGTTGTTTCGGCTGACGAAGGGGGCCGCCACAAAACTTTATCGCCACACACAATGGTGGGTAACTTGGCTCGAAAGTGACAGCGTGTAGTTAGTTGCTCATCCATCACATCGGCATTGTCGAGTATAGCTATTTCAACCTCTTTGCCATAATGCGATATGACTAAACCACGCAATAGCCCGCTTTGATCCGCTTTACTGGAGATGGCAGCCTGATTTTCTGCGATTCTACTGTGCTGTTGTTTGCTGAGTTTTCGCTT
>JAJRPK010000289.1 GCA_024280785.1 Gammaproteobacteria bacterium | reverse complement strand
CCTGAAAAAATAGCGGCGTTTGATAACACTGTTATTTCCATTAAATTCATTCGATATATTTGCTATATAAAGAGCATCGAGCCCGGGCTCGTTCAACAACAGGATAAGTCGCGGCAAGCGCTACTTATCCTTATTCGTTATATTTTGTTTGCAGCAAGATTTAGCCACAAAATTATTATAGTTATAAATGCTAGCCAGAAAGTTAACATGCGATGAATTATGTGATTATAGGTCAGGTGGATATAAGCATGTATGTATCGAAAAATGACAAAAATCCATGCGAGTATTAACCCGGCTAAGCTCTCAATTTCAAGGCTAACATAAAGAGTACACACCACGTAGAATAGTACAGGAATCTCAAATTGATTATTGAAGCAGCGAGTGGTTTTTATAACGATTTCAGGGACGTTTTCTCCGTGCATCAATTTATAGTATTTAGCGCTAATTTGACCATTCTTGACGCTAGCGAATCGAACTTTTACAGTGATAATGCCGATTATAAAAGTTAGCAAAACCATAGCTGCCATTGGATAAAGCAATATCAAGCCCTCAGTGGAATTGGTGGGAAAATATAACGAGGCTGTAGAAAAACGATTCTATAGAGCAGCATTTTATCCAACCTCATACTATTTAATTTATTTGTCGTCAGAGTGCAGGTTTTCAGCGCTAATTTCAAGTGGGCGCATCAGTGGCGCTAAAGCTCCGGTTATTAGCCCCTTACGCCGCCATACTTCCGTAATTCTGTAGCTTCTCGATATTGTGTACTAAACAGAACAATCTCCATTGGCCTGTCCACTCGCACCTTCATCCAATCGGTATAGGTCGGTTTTCCTTTAAGAATAAAAGACACTTGCCGACCGTTACCTTTACGGTGATCGGCTGACGAAGGATTGCGCATGCATTCATGTTTACGGTCACAGTTTTTACACTGGCTTAAGCGACCCTCAAAATAAATTTTTGTTTGTCCGTTATCGATAGGTCGTTCTCCTCGTGGACTGAGCCGTTGGCCCTCGGGACAAATGCAGGTTTTTTTGATGGGATCAAAGCTAAAGTCGGTCGAAGGGATCACTTCTTTTTGTTGTCGGCTCTTGGGCTTGGCCTTGCGTTTTCCGTACTTGGCTTTCTGGCCGGTAAACTTTGGTGTAATCGCCCCATTCTCCCCTCAGGGATTCATCACGTAAGCCTTTAATTTTTCTAAGCCCTTGCGGACCAGTAATAGCTACAATATCTTTCCATTTCTCGTACTTTTTTAGTACGTCAAGACCAAGGTCCCAACGCTCTTGCTAACCGGCCATTTATACAGAGTGCGGCGAAGCGAAACGACGTATAAATGGTCGGGTTGAGCTAATTGTTAGGCATTTGATGACCAAACTCAACTGGATATAACCATTACAGCAAATAGAGCCATACCCAATGATGCAGAAACTATTGTTAGTTTGCGTAGCTTTGGCATTTGCCATGCCATAATAAAACCTGAAACAAGTAATAACAGTAAAGCAGCGGCAAATGCAGCAGCATATACTTTAAATGGTGTCCCCCCTTTTGCTTTGTGTAGTTGTACAAACTGCCGATGCCAACTCGTATTTTTTATTTGTAATTTAGCAATTAATGGTTGCAACGTAGGCTCTACAACAACATCAATATTTGAACCCGTCCACTCAAGCTTATAAGAAGAACCAATTTTTTTGATTTTGGCTTGACCTGATGGTGGCTCTACATTTTGTCTTTTCAATTCGTTTTTTGCCAATACAACAAGCTCTGTCAGCTCACCTTGAATTGGCTTTTTAAGATGTAATTCGTGAGTGGTTGTATCATAACCACCTTTTACTCCCCAGGTATAAAGAGCGCCTGTCACAAAAAACATGATTGCTACTGGTAATATAAAGGCTGCCAGCAATGCATGCATTTTCATTAATGTAGAGCGATTAGTTTTTTCCACTAGTAATTTCGTCTGCTTCTTTTTGTTTGCCAACGCCGCCAGTTGCGGGAAATTATGTAGCCGAAGGCGGAATAATTTATCCGTAATCTGGCCTTGTATGGTTGTCCCTGTCTTATTTTCACTCTTTAAATCCTTTTCACTAACGGGTCAATTGAGGCCCACCTTCGGCGGCCACCGAAGGCCTTTTGTAGTAGTTCGATGCGCAACAGGCTCCCTTACAGAGACCGATAACAAGTAAGAACGCTACAAAACTCACTAGGCATAACTCGAATAGTCATGTGGGCCTCGAGCCCGAATAGCAAGGCGGAGATAGCTTACCTTATGATTACTCAAGAGATCAATGTCGGTATCGACACCAGCCAATCACAGCTCGATATCTATGTGAGACCACTGGATCAATTTTTAATCTCATAATTCTTACACACTTTCCTAGATTTAGATTACATTTAACGCCTCAAGCAGTTGGCGGCGTTAGCCGTCTGCTGCCTTGACTTGATATGGTTTTCATACCAAAATTAGGTATATATTGGTACTTTTGAGGTGTCGTATGGCTAAAAATACTAGCATAACTCTTGGTGATCATTTTGATGGATTTATCTCCAGCCAAGTAAATACGGGGCGATACGGCTCTGTCAGCGAAGTTGTACGTGCTGGCTTGAGGCTGCTTGAGAACACTGAAACTAAGACAGAGGCTTTGCGACGCTTACTTGAAGAAGGAGAGCAAAGCGGTACGGCCGACTATAGCTTTGATGCATTTATTGATGAATTGGATGCTGAAAGCTAAGAATGAAATCATTTGTGTTAACGAATGCTGCAAAAGCAGATTTGAGGAATATTGCTCTTTATACCCAAAAGGACTGGGGTAGGGAGCAACGAAATGTTTATGTTAAGCAATTTGATGATGCTTTTCATATGCTTGCTGACACTCCTCTCGTTGGAAAAGCCTGCGATGTAATACGCACAAGCTACAAAAAATTCCCTATCGGTAGCCATGTAATATTTTATAAAGGAGGAACTAACACTTCTATTGAGGTTGTTCGCATTCTTCATAAAAGAATGGATGTTGAGCTTAACCTTCAAGAGCCATAACAGCTAATTCAGCGGCAAAGGTGCGCATATACACCTTGCCGTATATTTTTTTGGGGCCTCTTAAAAAATCCCTTTATAAACACAAATATAGACCGTTTGCCGGTGAACTCTACTGTACAGTTCCTCTAGACTCGGTACAATGCTCCCATCTTATACAGTTCAAAGGAATGAGCTATGCGAAAAAAACGCGTTAATGTTATGGGCGACATCCCACCACCCATCCCTCAGCAGCCTAGCGGCTGTATCGAATTACAATTTAATTACACTAAACGTCAAAAAAAAATCCCTGTCGTTTTTACTCCCCGAGAGGCGCAGAAAGTTATTGCCCAACTATCAGGGGACAAACAACTGATGGCCAAAATTATGTATGGCGCAGGGCTAAGAGTTTCTGAATGTTTGCGATTGCGCGTTAAAGATATTGATTTTGGTCGCAATCAGATCAATATTCGTGCGAGTAAGGGCGGAAAGGATCGCCCCTCGATGCTACCAAAATCCATCGAAAGTGAATTAAAGCAGCAAGTCGATAGGGTAGAGGATCTTCATGCTAACGATCTTGAACAAGGCTTTGGTGAAGTTTATATGCCTTATGCCCTGGCTCGTAAATATCCGTCTGCCAGTTTTTGTTTGGCATGGCAGTTTTTATTTCCTTCTAACAAACGAGCCGTCGATCCAAGAGATAAACGCATTAAGCGACATCATCGACATCAACGCTATATTCAAAGAGCGGTAAGTTCTGCCGTTAAGAGTGCAGGGATTCACAAGCAAGCTAATTGCCACACATTCAGGCATTCATTTGCTACTCACTTGCTTGAACGCGGCTATGATATTCACTCCATACAGCAGCTTTTGGGGCATGCCGATGTAGCTACCACCGAGATTTATACTCATGTACTCAATAGAGGTGGCTTAGGCGTGCAATGCCCAATTGATTAGTGACCTCTGACTAGTAGCCTCTTGGAACAGATGCCTGACGGCCGCGCAGGGCTGGCGATCAAAATATCCCAGCGTTAATGTACCTTCGTCTACTTATCACATTACAATGACCTCTAGCGGTTAACCCTAGCTAAGCTCAAGCTTTCATTTTCATTTAGCTCCAAAGCAAACGAGGTGGGCCGAGGTCGACCAAGAACCAAGAACGGAAAATTTAGAGGTGAATAATGAACGACTCCATCCGTCCGTTTAGCATTGATATTCCCGATAGCGATATAGCGGATTTAAAACAGCGATTGAGCAATACCCGCTGGCCCGATCAGATTCCCGGTACTGAGTGGCGCTACGGAGCCAAAATTAGCTATATCCAAGAGCTGTGTGAGTACTGGGCCAACGATTATGATTGGCGTAAGCAAGAGGCAGCGCTCAATCAGTTCCCGCAGTTTATGACCGAAATTGACGGCCACGATATCCACTTTATTCACGCCAAATCGCAAAACGAAAATGCTATCCCTGTCATTATTAGCCACGGCTGGCCGGGAACGATAGTCGAGTTTATGAAAGTTATTGACCCGCTGGTCAACCCGCAAAACCATGGCGGCAGCGCCGACGATGCCTTTCATGTAGTGTGTCCCTCATTACCCGGTTACGGTTTTTCGGGAACAACTCAACGAGAGGGAATCGACGCCCTCGAAATTGCGGAAATGTTTGCTACCTTGATGGCTCGACTGGGTTATAAAAAATACATTGCTCAGGGTGGAGACTGGGGTGCCATTATTACCTCTAACATGGGTGTTGTGGATGCTGAAAACTTGTACGGCATCCACCTTAATATGCCGTTTGGTTACGCGTTAACAGCCGACCCTAAGGAAGGGCTTAACCAAAAAGAATTAGATAACTTGGCAATTATGGCGCAGTTTGATGCAATGGAAACCGGTTACCAAAAAATCCAGGGGACTAAACCACAAACCTTAGGGGTGGGTCTTAACGATTCGCCCGCCGGTCTTTGCGCCTGGATCACTGAAAAATTTCACACCTGGATGGATTGTAACGGCGATATCGAATCGGTTATTGACAAAGATGAATTGCTCACCAATATCTCAGTCTATTGGTTTACCCAAAGCATCTGT
>JAJRPK010000288.1 GCA_024280785.1 Gammaproteobacteria bacterium | reverse complement strand
TTGAAAACTTGCTTAAAACACAAAATGTCGGCTTATTATACGCGATATATAGAATTACTTTCGTGTCTTTATGTTAGCCGCTAAACGCTTCACCATCTGCACCAAGAACGCAACAACCAAACCCGCAACGGCTAGCCCCATTACCATCACGGAGCTTGCTGCAAACAGTATCGCTACATCTTTTATCGGTATTTCCAGCACAAAGACCAGACCATAAAAGATAGCCAGTAATGCAAAACTACCCAGCAAGAAAGTTCGCAATGCACCGCGACGCTTTGTTAGCATTATTTTAGCCCCAAACGATTTGATATTAGCTTTGACAAGCTCAACACTTGTGAGGATTCCATATGCATATGATGCCCCCCAGCGTGGCGCAAAACATCAATAATGTCATATTGCTTTACAGACTCAATCATGTCGATCCACGCCGATAATCCGTGTTCGGCAACGAGCAGAAAACAGGGCGTTTTCAGCGCATTTAAAAAACTCTTGTGATGTTCTCCGGTTAATTTAAAGGCAGAAGCTCCCTGCGCCCGGCTGTCATGTCGCCATATATAACCTTCCTTATCATCAATGGCCGTAGTTAGTTTTCTCATCCCTCTTCTAACGAGGGGTTCACAATCTTCTTTCGACAAGCTATTTTTTTTACATCGTAGTTCGATTGCAGCCTTAATACTCTTATGGACACGTGGAGCGACCTGTTGATACTTTCTTTGATCAACTATGTACTCACCCAATTGCTTGGCAGCTTCCTGAGGATCGCTAGGAGGGGTAAATATGCCATCTAACAATACAATATTAGTAAATCGGTCTGGAATGGACGCTGAAAGTAATAATGCTACCAATGCCCCTCGTGAATGAGCTAGTAAGTTGAATTGATCCCAACCGAGTTCATCCGCTATCGCAAGGATATCGATACAATCATCCCAAATATTGTAAGATCCATGAGCACTGCGGTGACTGCTCTGCCCATGACCCGCTAAATCTAAAGCGACTATACGGCAGCCGGTCAGCAAAGGTGCGATTGCATCAAAGCTTGCACAGTTATCCAGCCAACCGTGGATGGCGATAACAGGAATACCGTCTTCGGGGCCCCAGATTCTGGCTGCTATTTCTAAATCGTTTACTTTAAAACAGTACTCTCGCGCTGATGCCACGGTTTACCTCTCGAGTTTAGCCCTATGCGCGATTAGCGGGATGATGAACAAGAGCAACAAACTTTGTGCAACCGCGTTCTATAACTTCGCCTTGAATAATCCCCAAACTTGAGGGATAAAAAGAATAGCCCTGCCCACTTATATCACCATCGATGAGCCAATGCATTAAATCCGATACTAGAGGTTGATGGCTAATCAATACTATATTTTTGTATGGTAGCTGCTCTATCCACCGACTGACATTTCCTACAACATTATTGCCCAAGAGTTCATCGGTTGCATCATGAAAAAAATTGTTTTTTCCAGCAGATGCTAAGGTATCAACCACTAGCTGTGCTGTTTGCTCTGTGCGCTTATAAGGACTATAAAATATCGCATCAATATCATCGTGTTGAAAAGACTGCATTAAGGTTGCTGCCGCCGCTGTCGACTGTTGACGACCAAGCGCTGTAAGCACTCTTACTTTGTCAGAAGCTGCTGTGTAAGCAAGGGCAGACTCAGCCTCGCCATGCCTTAAAATTGCAATAACTTTTTTCATTCGCTTATAAATAAAAAACCTTAAATAAGGTCTTTTATTCGACTCCGTTAGTACTAAATTAAATTTTTATCCGGAAAATGAAACTAACCAACGGGTAAAAGAAAAGCCTAGTTAAACTACAGATAAACTACAGTTAAACTACAGTTAAACAAAAAAAATCACTCAAAGCTCTACTAAAGTGAAAACTCAACATCCTCGCTTTTCTCACTTAGCATTAACTTACTAACCGTATCGGCAACGCTAACGTCGTTAAATAATATCTCATACAAACCCTGGACTAACGGCATGTAGACATTACTTTCATCGGCTTTATGTTTGACTAAACTAAGCGTATTTACACCCTCGGCAACCTGACCAAGTTCGGCGACAGCCTCTTCAAGAGTTTTACCACTGCCAAGAGCGAAACCCACTTGATAGTTTCTCGATAACGAAGAGGAACAAGTAACGATAAGATCACCAACCCCTGCCAAACCTAAAAAAGTTAACGGGTTTGCCTCCATGGTGACAGCAAAGCGGCTCATCTCGGCTAAGCTGCGCGTCATGATCATCGCACGAGTGTTAGAACCAAGCTCCATGGCTGCCGCTATGCCTGAAATAATAGCGTATATATTTTTTAATGCTCCACCTAATTCAACGCCATAAACATCCTTGCTGGCGTAGACTTTAAACCGTTTGCTAGAGAGCACGTTTTGAACGGCAACCACTAAGGAATCGTCTTCACTAGCGATCACTGTCCCAGTGATTTCCCCGGCAGCAATCTCTTTGGCTAAGTTTGGCCCACTTAAAACCCCTAGCGCATTATGAGGTAGAACTTCTCTCAGTACTTGACTCATTAATTTAAATTGCTGATGCTCAATTCCTTTAGTCGTGCTCACAATTAAGGTATCGGCAGAGACAAACTGCGCTAACTGAGTGCCAACTTCACGACAAGAACCGCTGGGAACCGAGACAAAAATAAGATCTGCATCAACAACCGCCGCTTTAAGCTCAGTTGTAGCGTAGACATTATCGTGCAAGGTAAAACCAGGAAGGTAATAACTATTTTGATGCTGTTGATTAATTTCGTCGGCACGCTCTTGATTACGCAACCACAAGGTCGCCTTGTGTCCTTTTTGCGCAACCATGTTACACAGCGTAGTTCCAAAACTACCACCGCCTAATACTGCTATACGAAAATTCTCACTCATCAAAAATAATCCAGCCTTGTAACTTACAGTAACCGCTATGCTTTGATGCCAACATTCGACGGAACATTGATTATCACTAATCTAAATTTAAGATAACTAACAAAACCAGATAAGCCCGGTGGCCGTTGTTAACTCTGGCGATTAATGACTAAGCTCTAACAGCAGTTTATTGAGTCGAGCAACGAAACTTGCAGGGTCTTCAAGACTGTCGCCCGCCGCTAACGCAGCTTGATCAAACAATAAATGACTCAAGTCGGCAAATCGCTCTTCGTCCGATTCCGAATCTAATCTCGCTACTAATGGGTGGCCGGGGTTTAGCTCTAAAATAGGCTTAGTGTCCGGCAGCGCCTGCCCCGCGGCTTCCATAATTCTACGCATTTGAGCGCCCATGTCATAATCGCCCACAACCAAACACGCTGGCGATTCAGTCAGTCGATTCGTCACTCTTACTTCATCAACCTTAGCTTCCAAAACTGACTTAACTCGCTCAACTAAGTCTTTATTATCCTCGGACATTTTCTCTTGCTCTTTTTTGTCCTCTTCGTTATCTAGCTCACCTAAATCTAACTCACCTTTGGCAACGTCCTGCAAATGTTTGCCGTCAAAATCCATTAGGTGGCTCATTAACCAGTCATCGATTCTATCGACAAGCAGCAATACCTCGATACCTTTCTTTCTAAACACTTCAAGATGCGGGCTGCTTTTAGCCGTTTGAAAGTTCTCAGCTGCCACATAAAATATATTCTTTTGCCCCTCTTTCATCCTGCTGATATAATCTGTTAGGGACTGACTTTGGTCTTCACTATCATTATGAGTAGTAGCAAAACGTAGTAATTTGGCAATTTTTTCTTTATTAGCGAAGTCTTCACCAGGGCCTTCTTTTAATACATTGCCGAACTCTTTCCACACTTTTGCATAGTCATCAGGCGAGTTTTTCGCCATTTTTTCTAGCATATCCAAAGATCGTTTGGTCAATGCACTGCGCATGCTATCCGTGGTCGAATCATTTTGTAATATTTCACGTGAAATATTTAATGGCAAGTCGTTTGAATCGACTATTCCTCTGATAAATCTCAGATATATCGGTAAAAATTGTTCAGCATCGTCCATTATAAAGGTACGCTGAATATACAGCTTTAAACCATGGCTGGTTTCGCGGTTCCACAAGTCATACGGCGCTTTACTTGGCACATAAAGCAAACTGGTGTATTCGAGTTTCCCTTCAACCTTGTTGTGACTCCATTTGATCGGGTCTTCCATATCATGCGATAAGGCTTTATAAAATTCCTTGTATTCATCATCCGATACTTCAGTGCGAGCGCGAGTCCATAGTGCAGTAGCCGCATTAATGGCTTCGTATTCAACCGCTGCTTCTGGCTCGGCTTTCTTATCTTTGCTTTGGTCGTCTTTCAGATCGTCTGATGGCTCGTTTTCGTCAACAACAGGTGCAGGCGGCTTAACC
>JAJRPK010000287.1 GCA_024280785.1 Gammaproteobacteria bacterium | reverse complement strand
CATAAATTATTGATGTTTCTGGAGAATTGAAATGCCCGATTTATCTCGCTTGTTTTCACCGATAAATTTAGGTTCGATGAACCTGAGAAACCGAATAGTTATGTCGGCGATGACGACCAATTACGGTTCGCCCGATTTTGACGTTACCGAGCGATTGATTAAATATCATGAAACTCGCGCTGCGGGTGGTGTCGGTTTAATTACCGTTGAGATGTGTTCGGTGGATATTAGTCAGCGATACCAGCCTCAATCTTTGTGTCTGGGCGAGGATCGATTTATTGAAGGGCATCGTGAGTTAGTCAGTCGGGTGCATGCACTCGGCGCCAAGATTCAACCACAAATTTCTCATCCTGGGCCTGAATCCATGAGTGATCCTGTTGGGCCTTCGGTGAATGTGAATGCTGGTACAGGGTGGCCAAGCCGGGTGTTAGAGCTAGATGAAATAGAAACAATCATCGATCAGTATGCCGCTGCCGCTGTTCGCGCACAACAGGCGGGTTACGACGGAATAGAACTCCATGCCGCTCATGCTTATATGTTGATAGCGTCTTTTCTCTCGCCACAGAGAAATCGCCGTGAAGACGAATATAACGGTGCAACGTTCGAAGGGCGCAATAAGTTTTTATTGGATACGATACGCCGGATCAAACAGGCTACCGGAAATGACTTTCCAATTACGTTGCGGATTTCAGGAAATGAAGGGTCCTTTGATGGTCGTGAGCTTAACGACACACAGCTGTTAGCCCCATTGTTAGTTGAAGCGGGAATTGACTGCATTCAGGTGAGCGGAGGCGTGTCGCACGACAAAATTGTCGCTCAGATAGTTTGTGGGCCTTCTTATAATGCGGGATACAACACTGCGGTCGCATCAGCCATTAAAAAAGTTGTGGATGTCCCGGTGATGGTAGTAGGGCGTATCCATGATCCGGTTTTCGCTGAACAAATTCTTCGTGATGGCAAAGCGGATATCGTTATGATGGCCAGGCCTCTATTGGCCGACCCCGAGTTACCTAATAAAGCGAAAGCGGGACGGCTTAAAGACATTCGGCGTTGCCTGTCTTGTGAAAACTGCATCGATTCGATGTTAATCGCGCCGTTTGATGCCAATATGAATTGCGCTGTTAATGCATTGAGTGGTCGAGAGACCGAGTTGATATTAGACCCTGCTTTGCAACGAAAGAAAGTGGTTGTTATTGGCAGCGGGGCGGCGGGTATGGAAGCCGCTCGAATTGCAGCTGTTAGAGGCCACGATGTAGTGTTAGTTGAGCGCAATACGAGATTAGGAGGCTCTTTATTTTTTGCGTCGACGGTTCATAGTGATAATGAACATTTTCTGGATTATTTATTACATCAAATGAAACAGCTGCCTATTGAAATAATGTTAGGTCGTTCAGCAACGCCGGGATTGTTGGAAATTCTATGCCCAGACGTGATTATTGTGGAGACAGGTGCTGCGGTAAAAGTACCGGGAATATCAGGAGCCGATCAGGCGCATGTTTTTTCGGGAACAATGCTACGTAAGCTTCTCTCGAACATGGCTTCATCAGAGGAGTTAGAAAATTTGCCGCTGCTGCAAAGATTCGTTGCTTCGAAAATTCTGCCGTTAGTACAAGGGCAATTAAAACCAGATTGGATTCGAAAAGCTACTCGATTATATATGCCTATGGGGGAGAAGGTAGTGGTGGTAGGTTCGGATCTGGCAACAATTGAACTGGCGGAATTCATTGTAAATCGGGGAAGACAAGTGTCTATTGTAAGTGGTGAGAGGCAGTTGGCGACAGATATCGGTCCGAAACGGCGGCAAGAGCATTTATCACGCCTTGATAAGCTGGGTGTAGAGATAGTTACAGGCGTAACAGTGTTAGATATAACTCTGGATAGTTTACAATTTGATTTTATGGGAAGGGCGGGTAAGATTCCCGCTAACACAGTAATTCTAGCGGGCGACCCTGTTGCCGACACTTCATTATACCGCGAGCTGAAAAGCGCGGCGGCCGAGGTTTTTGCGATCGGTGACTGTACCGGTTTGGGTTTGATTCGCAAGGCTACCGAGGACGCCGCCAGAGTAGCTTGCGCAATATAGAATATTCGTTATAAATCCTCACAGATGATTTTAACTTCGGTGTATTCTTCTACGCCCATTACCCCCATTTCTCGGCCGATGCCACTTTGTTTGTAGCCGCCGAATGGAACCGATGGGTTGTAGAAAATGCCATTATTGATAGTTACTACGCCCGCTTTAATTCGCCTTGCCATACTGTGCGCACGCTCGAGATTTTTGCTGGTGATTGCCCCGCCCAGACCATAAATTGTATTGTTAGCAATTTTTATAGCTTCGTCGTCGGTATCGAAGGGGATAATGCACAGTACCGGTCCAAATATCTCTTCCATAGCAATGGTCGAATCAGGATCTACATCAGCGAAAACAGTCGGTTCAACGAAATAACCTTTTTTGAGATGGGCGGGACGAGCTCCGCCTGTCATGAGTCTGGCTCCTTCCTGCTTGCCTGTTTCAATGTAAGCCAACACTTTTTTATGTTGCGCGGCATTTATCAACGGCCCCATATGATTCTTTGGGTCAGTGGGATCACCATAGCTAATATTTTTGAATGCTTGAGTTACTTTTTCGACCACTTCGTCATAAACCGAACGTTGGACGAGTAATCGTGTATTGATTACGCAGCCTTGACCCGCTTGCATGGTCCAGCCAAAGGCGCAAATAAAGGCAACCATATCGAGGTCGGCATCGTTACAAACGATTTGAGAAGACTTTCCTCCCAGTTCCAGAAATATGCGTTTGATGGTTTGACTGCCAGCTTTCATAAGTAGGCGGCCAGTTTGAGTAGAGCCGGTAAAACTGACCACATCGATTCGAGGGTCTTCCGATAAAATCTGAGCCACGCTATTGTCGGATGTAGTGACGACATTAAAAACACCCGCTGGAATATCTGTTTCTTCCGCAACAAGACGGCCCAGTGCTGTACCTGACCACGGGGTATCCGGAGCTGGCTTTAAAATAATGGTGCAACCTGCCGCCATTGCGGGGCCAATTTTAGCCAGACTCACTTGTAACGGTACGTTCCATGGGGTAATACAGGCCGCAACACCGGTTGCCTCGCGAACGATCGTGCGCTTTGAGGCCATACCCCATTCGCTGCCGTCATCGGGCATCGGGGTTTCCCACTCAAAATTCTCGGCGGCGTGTGCTGAGTAGTTAAGGCAGCCTAAGGCGGAGTCGAACATCGCAAGTTGCAAAGAGCTTTCTGTCGCACCGACTTCGGCTATGAGTGTTGCCTTGAACGAATCAGCATGTTTTAGTAGTGCGGCATGAAGTTGACGCAAGCATTTTGCTCTAAACATCGGGTCGTTTGACCACTCCGTTTCATCAAAGGCTTTGCGGGCGGCCGCTATTGCTTCGTTCATATCCTCTTTGCTAGCGTCGGCGACTACACCGATGACTTCTTCGGTAGTGGGGTTTATATTTTCGAAAGTGCGCTTAGCTGTTGCAGGGCGTAGTTTTCCATTGATGTAGAGTCGTTCCTCTACTAGCGGGGTAGCTTGATTCATAGCGTCTAATTCCTATCGTCTTAAGGTGGTATTGAACCTCTAATGTGTTTAAAAATTTGTTTTGCAGTATAGCGGCCTATCTCAAGGGGTTTGTGCAGGACTATCGCTAAATCGTTATGTTGACTTGGGTTTATCTTCCAGCTCTAACGGATTTACCTCAAGAGTGCCAAACATCCAGTCAAAAAGTAGAGTAAGCGTGGCGTAATTGCCTTTGTGCATATTCAAGTGATGAGCGTCGTGCCTGATAGCTATCCAGTTTAATGTGCGCCACGGAAAAGTATGAAGATCGATTTTGCAGTGGTTGACTTGATTGAGCTGGGTATAAATCACGTTGGCGATAACGATGGTTGCGACATGGAATGGCTCGCCAGTAATAAGATAGAGTGATGAGGTAACCAGGTAAAACAACGCAACGCCTATGAAAATTTCCCAGGGGTGGAGCAGAAAAGAGTCGATAGAACTTACCCTGCTGCGAGCTTGATGGTGGACAGCGTGAACTTTGCGGAGATAGCCTTGACCATGAAATAAAAATCGATGGGTCAGATAGTAGAAAAAGTCATAGACCATCAAAATCATAAATACATCGAGAGCAATTTTTGACAGTGGCTGGGGGCTCAATGTGACAAGAAACGGGAGTATACCTACGTAAAAAGCTATATTAAGGGTTAGCCCGATCTTTTGGCTTGTTTTGACGCGGTGGGCGTATTTGTGGCTCTTGTTTTTCCACTTATCTTTATTAGCGGCATTGTTTAGTTCGCGAGTTTTAGCAATGGCTGGAATTCGAAATACCAAAAACTGCCCAATTGCGACGATTGCAATTACAAGCAGCACGGTGCTCAGTGCCGCTACCCAGTCGTATGTCATGTTCATTCTGCTCCTCCCGAATTTAAATGGTTTACTGAATTGATTCGCCGGTAACCAGCATATGACCGAGCGTTTTAGCCTGCTCTTCGCCAAGTTCACGGTACAGTTGGCGTGTACGCGCCAACAGGTCCTCCATTTGAGCTCGGCCTAATGTGGCCTCATCAAGGCTTAGTGATCGATAGATTGTCGTAATTGTATTTTTTAGCTGCTTAAATTTCTTTGCGCTCAGATGATTGATAAGTTCAGCTTCCAGCTGATCGACTGAATTGACTGAATCGACCAAGAGTTGTTTTCCCTTTTCGGTAAAGCGGAGCACCACATGGCGGGCGTCTGTGGGGTCGGGATATCGTTTTATATATCCAAGTTCCTCTAGCTCGAAAGAGATAGCGCTGATTCCTTGTTTGCTTACATCATACTTATCCGCGATTTGCTGTATGCGTCCGCCAGTGGGGCCAATCGAAATCAGAACTTGTCCAAAACTTCTTTTGAGATTGTGGTGGCTTTTCTCCATTGTGAGTTGTTGTAGTCGACTGCTGATAAAATCAGCTAATCTGGCTAACAGTATGGCCAAGGGGAGTGGTTGGTTGCTACTCGAATTACTATAAGCGTGCAAAATCCCCAGTCTCTTATTCAGCTCGGTCAACAAGCTCATTACAGTTTTAAGTTGCTGTTTGCCAACGATTTCCCCCAGTTCATTTTGAAGTCGGAGCGCTTCAATTGCACCCTGTTCCATCAATTTTCTTCCACGGGCAGTGGTGACGATAAGTTTAGCTCTACCATCAGCGGGATCTGCACGACGGGAAATATAACCGGCTTTCTCAATTTGATTGGCAATTTGGTTGGCAGCTTGTCTGGAAATACCCAGTTTTTCAGCTATGTCAGTGAGACGTG
>JAJRPK010000286.1 GCA_024280785.1 Gammaproteobacteria bacterium | reverse complement strand
GTCAGAGTAGATGACATAGGGGAAGAACTGACCAATAAATCTACCCTTGGGTCCTTCATTATTAGTATAAATCATGCGCCCATAGTGGGTGGGATAGACTTCTTTAATGCCACGATAGTCTTCATTGGAGGCAAAATAGTGAGGTGCCTCCCAAGCAAACGCTGTAAATCCGGCGTCATCTAGTTCTTGCTTGGTGTTAGACATTCGATCTTTTGCCCACGATTCTTTTGACTCTTTGGATATACCTTCGGCATCGTAATTAAGTGAGTTGTCATCATTGAGAGTGACGCGATAGAATTCAAAATCATCCCCTGTTAAGCCGTTATATGGATTTTTTAAATTACCAGATTGGTGGGTGTAGCCATGCGCAATAATGGATACCAAGCCTTTGTTGTAAAATGGGATGATGGTATTGGCAACACTCGAATTTGCGAGTTTTATAGTTGCAGGTTCGTTGCCAGATTTTACGCAGTTAGGGTCTTTGTAGACGGGGACCGCTGCAATGGAAAATGGAACTTTTTCAGTTTCTAAGTAAGACATGACGAGCTCGAGAGAATCAGTGTCAATGCCTGCACTGACATCTTCTAGCCGTACCATTGCTTTTGTTGGTTCTTGGTTAGCAGGAACGCCACTGTCGACGATATCGTGTAGTAAATCGGCTAGGGCAAGGTAGCGGTCTGTTTCAGACGTATGGCTCAAAGGCATGTCTCCAAAGAACCAGAAATTCCCAGAACGGGTGATGTAAGGCTCTTTCCCTGGACCTCCGCTGAATGTGGAGTACGCAGTTGCTTTTACTTGAGCTTTACTACTGTCGGAAATAGAAATTGAGTTAAGTTCCCTTGAGCAGGCATAGGCGTGCTCACCTTCTGGTTCGCAACCCGCTAAGTTGGCGCCAGGATTAACCCAGGGGATAACACCTTTCCCTAGCTCGACACCTTTATATTCGACTCTATTGAAGTTGTGACTACGGTCTTTAACAATTACGCGTGGATAACCCACTTTCTCTTCGAAGGTGTTTGCTCCCCATGCAGGTTTCCATTTCTCTGCGATTTCATTGAGGTTGTAATTCATCCAGGCGATAGTTTTGGTTGTTTTGGCAGCATCGCTAATAAAGTCTTCATAGTTGTTTTTTTCTTGTTGCGTAGAGAGCTTACCTAATTCATCGTAGGTGGAACCGATGTAAAAAGTGACATCCTTTTCATCAATAGTGCCAGAGGCATAAGATTTAACGGGTAGAATAGTGATATTCGTATCAAAATGGCCTAACAAGTTTTGTAGCATAATGGCGAATTCTCTGCCTTGAAAGCCGATTTTCCCAGTAGAGTCATGAAGGATAAGTACTTGTTTAGTGGCGGCTAAGGCACAGTTGTTGTACGCCAGCATAATAAATAAACTGAAAGCTAATAGTGTTTTTTTGCGCGAGGTATTTCTTGCGGACGATAAGTACGGCTGCTTAACGGTTATCATTGGACTTACTCTTCTTATTAGTATATGGCTTTTGATCTGAATCTTAAAATGCAATAGATCGGTTCCTGATTCGAACTCAGCACTTTATCAATAACAATGGAAGGCGAGAATGGCTAAGCGATTTTCTCTTTGATAATGTGATGATATTCACGTTTCGTTGTATGCTGGGTGGGCGGTTAGCGGTAGCGAGGCTAAAGTCGAACAAATAAAGGTGCTTGTTATTAGTGCCAATAACGGCGCTTTTGGTGATTCAGGATATGTTTCCTCCTCAAATATCTGCGCGGATCTAACTGACGTATAATCGCCTATCGATATGAAATATTAAGAGAAAATGGCGCTTTCTAGTATAAAACTGTATTGCTTAACCTTTCTAACGATTTTTTTTATAAGTACTGTTTCATTGGTGGAGGCGAAGCCGCAAGCGCGTATTGTGGGAGGGCAGGAATCATTACCATCTGACTGGCCGTTTATGGTGGCGGTAATGAAAAAGGTGCGAGAGCTAAGGCTAGGAGGTCAGGCGATTTCAGCGCTATCAATGAGTGGAGAAGATGCTGGAGAAGTTAAGGGGGAACTTGCTGGTTGCAATAAAACGGGAGAGCAGTTGGAATGCCTAGATGTGGTGGGGGCGGTTTGCTTGATCGAACGCGATGGCGTAACTGATTTCTCTGAAATGGTAAAAATCTGCCAAGCCGCTGGGGGTATTGGAGCTATTATGTTCAATAATGAGCCCGGGAATTTTGCGGGAACCTTGCAGGATTTTAAGGCGACAATTCCTGCCGTTGGAATTTCTCAAGAGGATGGGGCGATATTGTTGGCTTCCGTGGGCGAACAAATAAGCCTTCACTACTCCGCGCAGGTTCCAGATTCGGCGTTTTGCGGTGGTGCTTTGATTGATACACGTTGGGTTCTGACTGCCGCTCATTGCATGGTTAATCAGCAACCTGAGTCGTTACTCGTAAATATTGGGGGGCATGATTTAGAGACTGATCAGAATAATGTGTTTGGAGTTGATAAAATTATCAGTCATACGCATTTTAATTCCGATACCATTAGCAATGATATCGCGCTACTTAAACTGGAGTCGGAGGTGGCAGGTATAGAACCGGTCGCCCGCGCAGATGCTGATTTTATAATTCAGGCTATCGTGGCCGGCACAAACGCAACGGTTTTGGGTCGTGGACTACAAGTGGCTATTACGGGTACCGAGGAGCCCCCCACAACCGAAGAAGTAAAAAAACTATTTCAGGTTGATTTGCCCCTAGTGTCGAATACTGACTGTAATCAAGTCTTCCTAGCGAACTTAGGTACGCCTAATGCGGTGACAGATAATATGTTTTGCGCTGGGCGAGTGGAGGGAGGTATAGGCACATGTTTTGGCGATAGCGGCGGTCCGTTGTTATTACCTGGAGACGATGGTCGTTTTCAGCTTGCAGGAATTACCAGCTGGGGCGTGGGTTGTGCTCAACCTGAACTCTACGATGTTTATGCCCGTGTCCCGTTTTTTGCAGAGGCAATTGATGCTGTGATCTCTGGGAAATCGATAAACCTAGAGCCTATATCTCCAGAGCCTATTCCCCCGAAGCCAGTCTCTTCAGAACCTATAACTACCGGTTTAGGTTCTGGAGCTTCGGGCCTACCCTTCCTGCTATCTTTGGGGATACTAGGCATATTGCGTAGGCTTGCTAATAATCAGAGATTCCTGAACAGTACAATTAACCAGCCAAGCTATCTATCACTATGAGCCTACTTTTCACACAAACTATAATTGCGGTTGTTTGGGACTTTGATAAAACCCTGATCTCAGGTTATATGCAACGGCCGTTATTTGAAAAATATGGCGTCGACGAAAAAGCTTTCTGGGCAGAAGTCAATGGACTGCCTAAAAAGTACCGCGACAGAGGCTGTGAGCAAATATCCACAGAGGTCTTATATTTAAATCATATTCTTGAATACGTACGTCGTGGAAACTTTGAGGGGTTGACGAATGAATGGTTGCGTAAACTAGGTGCAGAATTAGACTTTTATCCTGGCTTGCCCGATTTCTTTCCTACACTTAATGCACAATTGAAGAGCAATAAATCCTTTCTTCATCATGAAATAACACTTGAACATTATGTGGTAAGTACGGGCTTAAGTCAGATGATTAAAGGCAGTGAAATTGCACCTTATCTGGACGGTATTTGGGGTTGTGAATTAATTGAAGATATAAATGCAGATAGTCCTGTTGTTACGCAACTTGGATATGTTTTAGATAATACGACCAAGACGCGTGCAGTTTTTGAAATCAATAAGGGCGCAAATAAACATCCCGAAATTGATGTCAACGCTAAAATTGGTGAGGATGATCGGCGTATTCCCGTAAAGAATATGATTTACGTTGCCGATGGACCCTCCGATGTTCCCGTCTTTTCTGTAGTAAATCAGGGTGATGGAAAAACCTACGGCGTTTATCAACAGGGCTCAGATAAGGAATTCAAACAAATTAATCAGTTGCAACAGCAGGGCAGGGTCCAGTCTTTTGGGCCTGCGGATTATACCGATGGTTCACAAACGTATATGTGGCTGTCAAATGCAGTCACAGAAATAGCAGAAAGAATTGTCCGTGATCGTGAGCGTGCGATGGGCGATAAAGTCGGCCAGGCGCCGCGGCATCTAAACGGGTAACCCTAGTACTTTCCCAATATAAAGT
>JAJRPK010000285.1 GCA_024280785.1 Gammaproteobacteria bacterium | reverse complement strand
ACCGAAGTACAAAACTTCAACCCCGAACACCCAACCCGCTTCGATAGCCGCTCATCGTCTCCAAATACTCCATAGGTCCAGAAACATCATATCCAATAAACTCTGCATTTCCCGCCCATACACTTTACAAGCTTTAACAATTGAGTAGCAATAGACGTTCTTCTACGCGATATAATTTCCACCAGATAGATCGTTTGTGTTATTTTTTTAAAGCGCGGCTTTGTATACAGTAGTCTAACGCTTTATTTAGCTAAATGATCACAGAACAGGTTGTTAAAACCGACGCGCTCAATAGTGAAGTTACGCTCCCTGGTAGGTGCCTCTTCCACTTTCGCAGCGTTTACGCCCTATTCTGTGCGACAAGCTGGCCACAAGCGCGTTCTATCCATTTAAGCAGTATCTATTTAAATTATTAGAATACAAACTGTTACAGCACAAAGTTATTATTATAAAACTCTAAAAGACCGGCAATTTATCGCCGGTCTTTTTATTTAAGCTGAAACATTAGCAAGCTTTCAACCGTTACTGGTCGATCGTTCGAACGGTAACTGTAGGCAGGTTTGAAAAGATTTAAGCTGATTTACATGCCGACCATTTCTAAACTTTTTTGCCACAGCGCATCGGCCATGTCCGTATCACAGGCATAAGGCTTTAACTTTTTAGCTCTGCAGTCGTAATAATATTCACCATTTTTACCGCTTAGCGAAGGTTCTGTTGCTAAATACAATCCAGTCTCGGCCCCTTTAGCGCTAGTTCTAGCAAAAGGCCGACCAAGCCGACTAATTATTTTTCCAAAAGTAGACTCGGTACCCAAGTTAGTTCCGACATAACCTGGATGAAAACAATTAACCGCGAATACTTTATTAGGCGCCGCCTCTTGCAACTTTTTTGCGAACGATTGAATAAATAAGATATTCGCCAGTTTAGAATTTCCGTAAGCGGGAAATATCTTAAAATCCTTCTCCCAATTGATATTGTCGAGATTGAATTTTTTAACAAACGTGTATGCTCCAGACGAAGTACTAACCACTCGCGTTTCGTTATCACCTTCACAGAGTTTTTCAAATAATAAGTTGCTCAACAAAAAGTGAGCCAAATGATTAACCCCTATCATCGTTTCATAGCCATCAACGGTTAATTGGCGCGAAGAAAAAGTAACACCGGCATTATTAAATAGCAGGTCTAACGGTGCGCCTGTTGCGATAAATTCTTTAGCAATTTTCCGCACGTCATCCAGCTTAGCCAAATCACCGTACAACCAGTGCACTTCAGCATCAGGGGTTTTGGCACGAATTAATTGTTCAGTCACAACCGCCTTATCCTTATTTCTTGCAAGCAAATAAAGAACGTAGCCTTTTTCTGCCAAATCAATCGCTGCAGCTTCACCGATACCGCTCGTTGCACCGGTTAATAAACAAACTTTTTTATTCGTACTCATAATGTGTCCTTAATGAATTCGCAGGGGTATTAAATTAACAAAACGCTTAGACCGGATACGGTAGTCAGCGTTCATTATACTCTGAGCTGTAAGTTCTTGTGACCATCGCCATTGTGGCAGCTCGCTATTTGATGAGTCAACGGCAGATCAGTTGGACGCAGAAAGCGTAGTAATGTTCGCGCCGATATGAGTAAAGCCATGGTACTCGGCTGCAAGCCCATTTAAGCTCAATTGCTTGGGGCACCTGTCTGGTTATCGATAAAAGCGAAGAAAAGAGAGTGAAAACAGTACAAAATCCCCCATTGATCGAATAGGAGCGGTAATCATATTGACCTACCGACTGAGCTTCTCTATAGTACGCGGCCTTCCAGACGTCGAAGCCTGACATATTAAATTAATAGTTGGGTTCAGCGGCAAGTATTCTGGAAGGAATATCCATATTCTCAGAAACTGATGTGGGTTTAATCAATACGCGCTCGTAGCTCAGCTGGATAGAGTACCTGGCTACGAACTAGGGGGTCGAAGGTTCGAATCCTTCCGAGCGCGCCATCTATTTCACTTCGTAATATACATCCCACCGTTGCCCAATACGGCAGCTCGATAACCCTTGGAAGGATTTGAACCGGAATAAGGTTCGACCAATTGCGTAAGCAATTAGGACCAAGCGGCTATGCCGTGCCGCCCGTAGGGGCAAAAAATTCCAGAGAGTTTTTTGAGTCAATCCTTCCGAGCGCGCCATAACACTTTGTTTTATTATGCTTAAGGTGAGACGTCCCGTTGCATTTTCAGGACTTTGCACCACGAAGTATAATGGGCTCACGCAAAACTCCGGCAAAAACTAGCGTCTTGGTTGATCGGCTATTGATAGCAACCTAACTGAGTCCGCCATATTACTAAGCTACTTTCTTATTTTACATGCTGCGGCGCTCTGCGGAAAATAGCGGAATTAGATGGGACAGAATGCTCAGCTAGTTCTTGGTTCACCGCTTCAACTTAGTGTATAAAGTGGTTAGCTCGCCTGAAAGATGTTTATGACCCCTTAGAAGCTCGTAGCTTTAGCGAAATATTGACCAAATTAATTGAATTTCAAATGGCCTATGAAGGCATAACGCAAATGGGCACTGAAGATTTTATAGATGCACAGCGCTTTATGGAGACAGCGAGCGAAGTCGAGGAATTAATTTCAAGCTAGTCAGAGGAAGGTGAAACGCGGCATTAAAGCGGCCTATTTAACATAAAAGGTGTTATACGCAATAACAAATATATTCGTTAGATCTGAGTGATAAATACAAAAGCCACTCTATTTTTAACGCATTCGCCGAATGCCTGCCAGTCCAACCAAACCTGTTGCAAATAACCACGCCGCCGCAGGAATGGGAACGGCGCTCACCGTTGCCTCTGAGTTAATCGAAACAGAGGAAAGCTGAACCCGGTCCTCAATATCATTTCCGGCGAGAATATAGAAAGAAGCAATATCATTAAAATTCAGGGCAATATTCTGCGACAGTGGGGCGTCCGTCGTGACCATTTGAGAAAAAGGGTTTCCAAAAGTGTCAATGCCGCCAACTTCAAAAGTTATGTCCGAAGTAACATTGACTAGTAGGCGAGCAACATTTATTGACAGAACATCAAAATTTGAAGCATCCGTTTCTGTAATTTGGAGTTTTGTATTTGCTTGGTTTATCATCGCAACGTCACCAATGTATGAAGAATGTAAATCACCAAGTACTGCAAATTTATTATCCCCGCCGACTTCTACCACATCAAAACCACTTTCAGAAAATGCAGGAAGATTAAAGAAACTGACCCCCACTGTTTGCGGCGCGAATTGTTCAAAGTCTAGGATGACCATCGCGGCATGAGAAAGCGTGGGCGACATTAAAGACAGCAATAAAGCCAGTGAAGGCAACAGACGGAGCATGATCCGTTCTCCAGGTTATTCAGCACGCCCACTCCGCGTGCGATTATTCTTTTTTAAGGGAATTGGAGATTACCACAACTTTCCTTAACATTAGTTGTTATTTGGTCATTACCACCCAGGGAACCCACTTAAATGGCGATTTTTCCTTACGCATTCAGTACTTATCACGAAGTCACGTTTCCTCCAAAGCCCTCACAATGGCCGAAACACCACGGTGTAGTTATTCATGCTGTTTAGTCTTATAGGTTGAATGTCAAAAGCTTGGGCTATCAAAATACAGCCTATTTAACATAATCTATATTATGCGCCATGGTATATTCGTTAGAATAGGGCATTACAATACATAAAACTCTAATTTTTGTTGCGCTGTTGTGCCCGGCCTTGTCATGAGTACGTGGCATAAATGTGCTCATCGTAGAATGTGCCACGTAAGTAGAGATGTTTTCTTAGGATGCCTTCTAAAACAAAGCCATTCTTCTCCAGTACGCGTATCGAAGCATCGTTACCACCAGCAACGGGACCATATAGACGCTTCACCTCGTACTCAGAGAACGCTAATTCCTTGAGTTTCGTTACGACACAGGTAGCGATCCCCTTGCCCCAATACTGCTCCCCAAGCCAATACCCCAATTCGCAGGAGTACCGATTTTCGTTCTGCTGAAACTGCAGACCAGCTCCACCGATGCATTTTCCCTCAAAATCTATGGCAACGTTGCGACTGTCACCGAGCTTGTAGCCTTCCGAGACCCACCAGTTCGCGTCCTCAATAGAGTAAGGGGAAGGAAATATCTCCCTTAAGTAACGCGCAACCCTGAGGTTATCGCCATTCTCAACCAGAGAGTCTGCGTCATCCATCCTAAAATCTCGCAGCTCAATCATTAGAGTACCCATAACGCTTTCAGTCGAAGGCGATTCGGCCGGAATTTGTTATGCGAATTCATTCTCAAATTTGCTCCCATTCTGAGCGGCCAGAACTTGTGTCACCTGTTAACCACTGCCATTCGAGCGTCATTCTAAGTTTGCCCGACGACGGCTCAAAGATCGCTTTTGCTTTACCCGCTTGAATGAGCCCTGATGTAGTGGCGCCTTGATAAAGCATTTCTAGCTCATTTTCAGAAATCCGTTTTGCTAAGACTGCTCCCGTTCTAATTGTGCCACCACCATAGGTACCTACAATAACTTCTGTTTCCGAAGTAAAGTGCATTACCGTATTAGAATCTAAACTGCCATTCTCAGAATTAGTGGCAGCTTTAAATGACTTTCCTTGAATATTCATCTTATCTCCAACTTTCTATTTTCACATAACGAGACTGTAGAAAAACTCGGCCTCTATGTTTTGCTAATATTGTGCACTCAAAAACTACGTATCTACGTAACATTAAGTGCAGTTTTACTAACGTTTTTTGGCTTAAGACCACTCTCGTCACGATTGGTTGTTGCCCTTTTATTTTTTCTACAGCCTCACCCAAGTCCGATTTGAGCTGATTGTTGAACGGAGCCGCTACGCGGCAAAGTTGTAAATT
>JAJRPK010000284.1 GCA_024280785.1 Gammaproteobacteria bacterium | reverse complement strand
GATAGAGATTCATCATACCCCCAGCTTCACACACCATCAGCAACAATGTGCTTTGCCCGAATAAAATCACTATGACTCACATAGATTAAATCGGCAACCTTGCGGATTAAATGGTCTTCATAACGGTCGATAGTTTGATCAGCATAAGCTACCGTCCACATATTTTTTATTAACTCGAACTTTGCAGCCGGATCGAAGGATTGATTAATGATCTCAGTAAATTCGTATAACGAAGTCGATTCGGCATTTTTTTGTTCAGCTTCTTCCAGTAACTTACTTGCATCTTGTTCTGAAAGTTTGAATTTCATCTTGGCGATGTCGAGAATTTTATTTAGCTCTACATCGTCAACATTGTTATCGCTTTTACTCAACTCTAATAGCAGTGCGGTGGCAGCGAGATGCGAAAGCTCTGACGCTTCTTCAGTTTCTACATTGTCGGCTTTTAGCTTGTTAAATAATGTGACTAACTTGCCCAGCATTAGCGTAACCCCTTAAGTAATGTTTCTAATTTAATCTGATCGCTGACAAAGTTACGTATGCCTTCAGCCAGTTTTTCGGTCGCCATCGCATCACTATTGATAGAAAAGCGAAACGTTTTTTCACTGTTTACAGTTTTATCCAATACGCTCTTATTTTTGTCGCTGAGTCTGCGAGGAAGGTCATCGTAGTCGTTTGCGAGCTCTTCTAATAATGTCGGGCTAATAGTCAAACGATCACAACCGGCCAGTGCTTCGATTTCACCGGTATTACGAAAGCTCGCGCCCATAATAACTGTATTGTAGTTATAGGTTTTGTAGTAGTTATATATATTGGTAACGGATACTACCCCGGGGTCTTCAAGCGGAGCGTACTCTTGCTGCTCACTATTAGCTTTGTGCCAGTCAAGAATGCGGCCAACAAAGGGAGATATTAAGAATGCCCCTGCATCGGCGCAAGCGGCGGCCTGACTAAAGCCAAACAATAACGTTAGGTTGCAATTGATGCCTGACTTTTCTAATTGCTCAGCGGCTTTTATCCCCTCCCAAGTCGAAGCAATCTTTATGAGTATCCGCCCCGGACCAATGCCATTGCTGCCATATAACTCAATTATCTGCCGAGCTTTTTTTACCGTAGCTTCGGTATCAAAGGATAAACGAGCATCAACTTCTGTCGACACTCGGCCGGGAATAATGGCAAGAATTTCTTGGCCGATGGCGACTGAAAATTGATTGCTGGCATTATCTAATTGTTGCTGAGAATCACCGCCCTGCTTGGCTGCCGAGCTTACCGCCTGCGCCAGTAGAGTTTGGTAATGCGGCAATGCGGCGGCTTTAAGCATCAACGATGGGTTAGTCGTGGCATCCATTGGGGCGTATTTTTTTATCGCTTCAATATCGCCAGAATCGGCGACAACATCGGTCATCTCGCGAAGTTGCTCAAGTTTGCTGCGGGTATTTGTCATGGTATTTCCGTAGTGTAAAATGTTAAAAAGTTCCAAGGCTATGAATAGCTTCGTTAAACTAGACAGCTAGTTGTCAATGGATAGTGCAAGGATTACTGGCTAGCAACAATAAAGCGCACTGTAGTGAATGATACTAGAGCCTATTGAGCGATTCTAGCTTGGAGGCGGAGTTTTCACCGCTATGGAGCAAATCCACTGCAGTTAAAAACACCTCGACACCAGCGCCGCTCCGGGTAGCATTTTCACTGAGATAGCGACGATAGGCTCGGGCACCGGGCTGGCCGTTAAAAAGACCGAGTAGGTGCCGCGTCATGTAGTTGAGCTGCACACCCCGAATGAGTTGGTCTTCTATATAGTGAGCGTAACGGTGAGCGAGCTCTACGGGCGAAGAAAATGCAGGTTTAAGTCCATCAAATAACTGCTGGTCGACACGATTGAGCAAATACGGATTTTGATAGGCTTCGCGACCCATCATTACACCGTCCAGTGTTTGCAAGGCATCTTGGCAGCTTTCCAGACTCTTCAGCCCCCCATTGAGAATAATCTCTAGTTGTGGAAAATCTTGTTTAAGCCGAAACACCGTTGGGTAGTCTAGCGGAGGGATCTCTCGGTTTTGCTTGGGGCTTAGCCCCGACAGCCACGCTTTGCGGGCATGAACAATAAATACCGTGCAACCCGCACATTGGTTAATGTCAACAAATTCAGTTAAGGCTTGATAGCTGTCGTTGTCATCAACACCGATGCGGCATTTGATGGTCACGGGGAGAGAGGTGGCATCTTGCATCGCTTTAATAGAATCAGCAACTAATTGGGGCTGGTTCATTAAATAGGCACCAAAAGCGCCCGATTTCACTCGGTCACTCGGACAGCCGACATTTAAATTAACTTCGTCATAACCGTTTTTTTCACACAATTTAGCCGCTTTAGCTAAATCGGCAGGCTTGTTGCCACCCAGCTGCACGGCAATCGGGTGTTCGTGCGGGTGAAACGCTAAATGATATTCTGTGTCCCCGTGTAATAAAGCACCGGTAGTGATCATTTCGGTATAGAGCAAAGCATTATTACTTAACAACCGCCAAAAATATCGACAATGGCGGTCGGACCAGTCCATCATCGGGGCGATACAAAAGCGGCGGGATAGTTTCTTCATACGTTGTAAATATAACATACCGAAATATAGGGGCTCAATTATACCTTTGATAACGCTAAGTGTTGGGGCGAAAGTAATGCTCACCTTTATTTATACTTGTAGATAGTTATTCAAGCTGAATATTGAAAGAGCTTGCCTTTTGGCGGAAAGGCATTGCGTATGAGTGAAGGGTTAACGAATAGAAAGGGATATTTAGGAGACAAGCTTGTACACTACACATAAAAATTGTATGTTGGAATTTTGCTTTTTCTCAATCAAATCGATTCAAATATTTTATCGTTTAGCTAATTCAAAGATAGTTAAAATCGAGAGTTCTACTCATGGCGAATAATGCACAAGAATTAATTCCGGCCTCTACCGTAGTGTTAGTCAGAGAAGGCATAAGCGATATAGAAGTACTGTTGTTGCGAAGAAACGCCAAGCTCAATTTTGCTGGGGGAAACTGGGTGTTTCCTGGCGGCCGAATCGACGACGCCGATTTTGTTGCAGACGATATTAGTGGTGATTCTAGCGCTGCTCGCAAAGATCGAGAACTTAGTTCTGAGGGAGCGTGGCCCGCAGGGGAATTTACGGCCGCTATTCGCGCCGCAGTGCGAGAGACGCAAGAAGAGGCGGGTTTGGATATAGAGATAAATGATTTGATTTATTTTTCTCACTGGGTGGCACCACCGCTAATGCCAAAGCGCTTTTCTACCTGGTTTTTTATAACGGCGTTAGAGGTAGGCATGTCAAACGCTGTTGAAATTGATGGGGGCGAAATACACGAGCACCGGTGGATATCACCAACTGAAGCGCTGTCGCTGGCGATGGCAAAAGAATTTAATATTTTACCTCCGACATTGGTTACGTTAACGGAAATGGCCCAGCATAAAACAACGGCCAGCTTATTGAACTATTATGATCAGCGCAATCCGGTTGTGTTTAGACCTCATGTGTATATGGGGGGGGAACAAAATGACGGACGAATGTTCTTTTTATACGAGGGCGATGCAGGGTATGAAAATACTGATCCGGATGCTTCGGGTTTGAGGCATAGGGTGTCTCTGCTCGATGAGCAATGGGCCTATGAGAATACAGTTTTTGATTAGTTGATGTAACATAAAAAAGAGCGTTGCTGCCTTATTCGCATGTTATTTTTTTAGTGATTTTATCCAAGTGAGAGAGTAATTCTATGGCAAAGCAAGATATTGGTGATTTAGAACTTATTCGCCAAAAGTTAGAGCGTTGGATGTGTGAGAAGTTGGGGGGCTTAGACGATTTTGTTTTGGGCGAGCTCAATTTCCCCGAGGCTAGTGGTGAGAGTAGCGTAACGCTGATTGTCCAAGCATCATGGAGTGAGTCGGGGAGTAAATGTGCAAAGAAGTTTGTTATTCGTATGGCTCCTGCTGAAAGCCAGGTATTCGAAGAACACGACTTGTATTTGCAGTATCGTCTAATGGAAGTTATGGCGGAAGAGGGTGTGCCAGCGCCAAAGTTAATGGGTTATGAGCCGAGTAGCGATTTAGTAGGTAGTGATTTTTATATTATGGAATTTATCGATGGTCAGATTCCTCCCGATAATCCTCCGATGGCTTTTGGTAGCTGGGTCAGCGAATTGACGGCCGATCAGCGGAAAACAATGTGGGGCAATGGGCTAAAAACATTGGCCAAAATCCATAGTATCGATATGACTAAATATGATGTACCGGGTTTGCCGCGTTCTGCTGACAATGAACCGTCGATTGCACATGAATTGAGAAAATTTGATGGCATTATTGTTCAAGGAATGCGTGACAATGCCGACCCGATGATTTTGCAAGCATGGCAGTTTCTTAAAGAGAATGTTCCAAGCACGGGTGATCGAGGTTTATGTTGGGGTGACTCTCGCCCGGGCAATGTGATCTGGGGTGATCTAGCGCCTATTGCTATTATCGACTGGGAAATGGCGAGCATTGGCGACCGGCAGATGGATTTAGCCTGGTGGTTTTGGGTAGACCATTGTAATGCGGTAGGCTTGGGGGCTGAAAAATTAACAGGCATACCTGAGTTTTCTGACGCTTATCAACAGTGGCACGAAATCACTGGCTTATCCATAGATAATATCGCCTACTACGAATTATTTTGCGTCGTCCGGTTTGCCATCGTGATGGAGCGAAAGCTGGTTTTTATGACGCAACAAGATCCGAATTACGGTGAGATGGTTAGTCACCCCGTTCAGTTTATTGAGCCACTGATGGATATTTGTAAGGCGCAACTTGTAACTTAAGTGCTTGACAGTTTTGGTGTCTATAGCACTGCCAGCAGCTCATTATATTGCCGGCAGTCGTTAGTACACTCATTCAAGACAGTAGCGCAGAACTCTTTCCCGTCAACGGCGAGGGCAAGCATGTGGGCAGAGCGGCGGCATCTAAGTGCTCACTCATCCACATTCTGGCATTATTAATCTCCTTGTCCATTGATTGCCTTAGGTCTGTTTTTTCTTTTATTCGACGATCATTGTCATATTGGATACTAGGGTCTTTAGAATAATGAGTAAATAAGTCGCTGTTGATTATTGAATTAACATCTTGTGGACTTATTTTTTGCTCAAAGAACTCAAACGTATTTGCTAGCACTGGCAGTGGGTCGGCAAAGAATTCTTCGGCATCTTGTGTCCGTATATTTTTATACTGTGTAGCCGCTATATTGTAGATATTTATTTGCGCGAACCATAGGCAAGCGGCTTGTTGCGCGGCACTCAGTTTTCTTAGTTCTTTTGTAGAAACTCCCGTATGTAGTTCAATACTTTTCGCTAACTCTTCGGTGATGGTCGATACCCAGTCTCGATGCCCGTCGTCTTTTAGAATCGCTAATAAATAATCATCGAAGGTTGCGTAGAGCAATAGGCCGTGGCCGTTAGTGTTCATACTCATCAGTTGGTCAAGGACAAAGTTAACCGGAACGTTGGCTTTGAT
>JAJRPK010000283.1 GCA_024280785.1 Gammaproteobacteria bacterium | reverse complement strand
TGTCTTTATCAATACCTGAAAAGCCTTGTTGGCGCAGGCTCGCAACAGTATGCGCTGGTTTAAGGTCTTTTTCTTTTAGAAGCTTTTTATCAGTGTTGTCTGAAGGCGTGATAAGTTGTGTGATTTTTTCACCGCGTTTCCAACCATGACGAACAAAGTAATTGGCAACACTGCCAATGGCATCAGCGGTATTGTTCCAAATGTCACGTTTCCCATCACCGTCAAAATCGATGGCATAGGCGCGAAAACTGCTGGAAATAAATTGAGGTTGTCCCATCGCACCCGCGTAAGAGCCTTTTAATGATAAAGGATCGACATTTTCTTCGCGTGCCATTAATAAATAATGTTTAAGTTCGCTGCGGAAAAATTTGCTGCGAGGAGGGTAGTCGAAGGCTAATGTAGAGAGCGCGTCAACCACGCGGAAACTGCCCGTGTTACGACCGTAGCGAGTTTCTACGCCAATAATGGCAACGATCACTTCAGGGGGAACACCGTATTTTATTTCAGCTTGCTTTAGAACATCTGCATGCTTGTTCCAGAACTCCACGCCTAGATCGATACGTGATTGAGTAATGAAAATAGGCCGATAAGCATGCCAAGGTTTCCTTTCCGCAGGGCGTGAAATAGCTTTAATAATAGAAGGCTTCATGCGAGTCTTGGAAAAAAGCGTTTCAAGCTTGGCTTTATCAAAATCATGCTTACTTTGCATTTCACTGATAAACAGCTGAATGTCTTTACGTTCGCTCAAATTTTCTGCCATCACCGCAGAGCTTAGAAATAAGTTGAGACTAACAATCGTGAGAAAAATTTTTATGTAATGTGACATACGCGTCCTATTTAATTACGTGGCTTGTTATTGTGACAACAATTTTCGATGAGTGTGCACTGACATGAGGATACCGAAAGCGAGCATCAGCGTCACCATCGATGTACCACCATAACTAATTAATGGCAAAGGCAGACCAACCACCGGTAGTAAACCGGTCACCATGCCAATATTAACGAAAATGTTGAAGAAAAAGGTAATGGCGATACTGCCACCAACCAAACGACCGAAGGTGTTTTGAGCCTGAGCAGATATATAGAGACTGCGGGCAATGATAAATAAATACAACGTCAGCAGCACTAAAATCCCCATAAGGCCAAATTCTTCCGCAAATACAGCAAAAATAAAGTCAGTAGAGCGTTCTGGTAAAAATTCTAAGTGTGATTGCGTGCCATTAAGCCAGCCTTTGCCATAAAGCCCGCCCGATCCAATTGCGATTTTTGATTGAACAATATGCCAACCGGAGCCAAGCAAGTCTTGTTCCGGGTTTAAAAAGGTGAGTACGCGTTGGCGTTGGTAGTCATGCATGAAATACCAAAGTGCGGGTGCGGTAGCGATGGCCGCTAGTATGGCAGTAAAGACGTATCTCCAACGGATCCCTGAAAGCAGTAAAACAAAAATCCCTGAGCTGGCGATAACCAGCGAAGTACCTAAGTCAGGTTGTTTAGCAATGAGTAGGGTAGGGACGATGATAAGTAAAATACAAACAATCACTCGAGAAGGGCGAGGCGGTAATGGGGCGTCGCTTAAATACCAAGCTAGCACCATGGGCAAGGTGATTTTAATGATTTCAGAAGGTTGGAAGCGGAGCACGCCAAGATCCAGCCAACGAATTGCGCCTTTACCTTCACCAAAGGCTAATACCGCAATTAACAGAACAATACCAATCGCAAATAGCCATGGGGTCCAGAAACGCAATTGTTGAGGAGGGATTTGCGCAATGACAATCATAATGCCGAAAGCAACGGCAAGACGCGTGAGTTGGCGATATATAATGGCTTCATTCTGATTGCCTGCGCTATATAAAATAACGAGCCCCAGAGCGGCAACAAGTAGTAAGCCAATCATCAGTGGCACATCTATATGCAGGCTCTCAGAGAGAGAATAGCTGCGTCGATTAGCGGCTGTGTAATTATCAGTAATCATAAGCCCTTCCTTAATAAATAGGCATCAAGGACTTTTCGCGCCAGCGGTGCGGCAACTCGGCCGCCACTGCCACCATTTTCAGCAATGACGGCAATGGCAATAGTGGGTTTTTCAAAGGGGGCATAGCCAACAAACAGGGAGTGATCACGCAAACGTAGTGCAATTTCTTCTTCTTTGTATTCGGCATCTTGAGCGATACCAAAAACTTGTGCTGTGCCGGTTTTACCTGCCACTTTATAAGTGAGGCCGACAGCACTGCCGCGCGCGGTACCACGTGGACTATGCATCACGCGTAGCATAGAGCGTTGTACCTTTTGCCAGTTTGAAGGGTTTTTAAGCAGCACAGATTTATAGCGTGTTGTCGGTATAAGCGTGGGCGCTTGATCATTTCTAGCTTGCATTGAATGAACAATGGCGGGGCGAAAGTGAAGACCGCTCATGGCAAGTGTTGCGATGGTGGATGCTAACTGTAGTGGAGTGGTTAACGTAAAACCTTGGCCAATTCCCGTGATCAGTGTCTCGCCAGGAAACCATGCTTGCTGGCGTTTACGGCGTTTCCATTCACGAGAAGGGTAAAGCCCAGGTAATTCACCAAGGATATCAATGCCGGTTTTCTTACCAAAGCCGAATAGGCTCATGAAACGGTACATTTTATCGATGCGGAGCTTTTGTGCTAATTCGTAGAAATAAACATCACATGATTCAACAATGGCTTTATCGAGATTAGTTTCACCATGGCCGGTTTTTTTCCAATCGCGATAGCGTCGATCATCACCCTCAAGTTCAAACCAGCCGGGGCAAAATAAACTGCTATTGGCTAAATTAGTTTCAAGA
>JAJRPK010000282.1 GCA_024280785.1 Gammaproteobacteria bacterium | reverse complement strand
TGTGCGCCCGAAGATTTTGAGCCGTCGTTGATAACTAGAATTCCTGCAAAATCTTTATGTGATGCCAATGCCCTGAATATTCCGTCCACGATTTCAACAAGTGCGTGACCGGGCTCATATGCCGGTATCAAGACAATGAATCTTCTGTTTAGACCAGAGTTCATATCAAGCTTTTCAGAAAGCGAGTGAGTTTGCATGTTTTTATATACTAATGAATAAATAGGAACGTTTAAAGATAGTTGACGAGTTGGTGATTAAGGATTGTTTTGGGAAGCCCCTCCCAGTTCGCGTAAACGATGCCATCCGGAATGTGCTTTCCAGTGCGTTGCACAATCGAGATGAAATGGTCCTTAAATCGACTTCGCGTGTTTCCGTAGATAAAAAAAGTGTCATCGTCTACCGGATCAAAAAAGTCCAACCGATAGAAAATCATCTGTTTGTCGGTTTGATTTCGCTCAACATGAAACATTGGCGTTTCATTAATTCTTGCAGCACTCAACATAGTAAACGCATTTTCCGATTCTTCAACGGTTCAAAAAGAAACGTGAGCGTCGTGCGTCATCAAAGGCTCCACTTTCTCGGGTGTCAGACCAATATCACTCAGGAATTTTATAGGGCTTTTGGGTCGATGAAGTATCCACGGAGGTTCATCCCGTGTGCATATTTGCGAGAGGCCATTTGTTAAGCTAATACGATCTCCGCATTTTAGTCCGGATGCCCGCTCCAGTATTTTTTTGCTAATTCGATCCAGCGTTTTAGCCGCGTAGCTTAACTCTAAACAACCCTCACCATCGGGGGCATTCCAATAATGATGCTGCGCATGAGCAAACATATTGAGGAAAAGTATTGCTTTGTCAGGCTGCGTTTCTTTAATCGTTCTAAGGAATGCCATCGCCGATAAATATTCAAATGTCACGATAAAGACAATATTCTTAGCTCCAAATAACCGCAAGCCTTCAGAAAAGACTGTTAACCCGGCAACAAAGTCGCGACGGTCCATTCGACTAAGGAGTGTTGTCAGCAGGCGCAATCCTTCAGGCGCGCATTTGATCTTGGAAACATCCAGATAATCTTTTGCTAGATATCGAGGAAGCTCAATTAATCCTGCATAGTTCGATGGAAAAGGAACTTCACTAAATGTCCACGGATCTGGTATAAACACCTTGCAGTTCTCGGCTGAACGCCGATCCCCATTCATCACTCCCCATACAACGGAACTCACGCCTGACCGCGATCATCGTTCCCAAACCTGCTCCACATCTAGGGCGGGAACATCGCCCAGGTTTTTGATTTGATGTTTTTTTGAAGGCGTGCCCGTGTGGATTGACACCCATTGAACCCAAGGCTCTAAAAATCCTGAGTCATAAGTGTCCTCGGCATGGGTTTGAGTAGTATTCCAACCCTGAATTTCCTGCAAAGCAGACAGTGAATCCCTGTCAGCAATCGCTCCTAGAAGATCCGAATTGAACTCATTGTATTCCAAAAGTAACATGGGTTTTCTCTATCAATGCATTGAACCGAAACAACCTTAGTCGCTAAAGCGTGGGCAAGGATATATCGAAATCCAAAAACTGAGTAAAAAATTAGGAAAAAGAGATTGGTGATATCGCTTCATACATAATTGCATAAGACATAAACGTCGCCGCAGATTATCAATAGAAGCATCTGAGAATTGTAAAGCCACTCTCACGATACATGTATAGCTAAAACCATTTGGGCGTGCAGCCTCCTCATCGAGGGGGCAAACAGCATCCGCCAAATCGAAGCAAAGGTTACCAGCCCCAGCTTTGCGTCAGCTTCCACCAAGCGCGGGCATTCTTGGTGGCATACAGCTCTTAGAACGCGGATTGACATCCCAATAGCATGGCGACAATATCGCACTCACTTGGGGATTGACTAGGGTCAACAAGGGGCCGCCAAATGAAAGCGTAAGCATCCTTAGGCTTGGGCGGAACGGATCTCCCATTTACGTATATCGGTTATAGGATAATTTGTATGCTATTCTTCGCGGGTTTAGCCGCAATGTTGTCTGTTTTCGCCTTGGGTTTATTGTGGCCCCACCGAGTAGCAACCGCTTTGGGGCCAACGATTTGGGGATACTTCGTCAAAGCACTCTATCTTGCCTGGATATGGTTTCTTATTTCATATTTTTCTGGTTTGGTCGACGCCGCTCGACTTATATCTCTCACCTTAGCGGTTTTCGTTGGGCTCCAGCTAATCAATAAAAAATCCCCGATGCTTATTCTGTGACAACGTCACCTACAAAACTGTACCTCAGACAATTTACTGTTATCGTAATGTTCCTTGTTATCGCCTATCCGGCGTTGATCAATTTCCAAGGAATATTTACACTTTGGGATGCTGTAGTCTCCTGGAACCGGTGGGCTATTGAGCTAAGCGATAACACATATAATCCACTTAACGGCGCATACCCAATTCTATGGCCTGCTATTTGGTCGCTTATTTATGAGGCGCAAGGATCGACTGTTGTCTGGTTCGTTGCAAAAGCAACCATGTCGGCGCCGGTTATATTCATAGCGCTATTCGCTTCTGATTTCATCAAGGGACCACATGCAATTGCAGGTGTTCTCCTTGCTGTGCTAATTGCCCTTTGCTTCTCAACTCAGTCAACACATATCACGAGCGGTTACATGGACATTCCGCTTGGAATACTTGGGCTGGGAGGATTGCTGTTAATAGTGACGGCAATTGATGAACCGGATATCGAGCGACGAAAACAATTTATTCAACTCGCTTTCATCACCGCTGCCGTGACGATGGTAACTAAGCAAGGCGGCGCTATATTCGCTGTGAACATCGCTCTTGTCGCTGCTTATGAAACCTATAGAAAAAAATAGCCGTTACTGATTTTCTTTTCCTATGCGCCTTAGCCGCATTTCCAGTCGCCACGTATTTAATTATATATTCCAGTGTACAACCCGACGTTATCGGCAACCTGGACTATCTACAGGAGCTGACAGCAAAAAAACGCGGCAACCTCGGTACGTACGCGCATGCGTTCCAGCTAATAGAGGGTGTATTGCCAAACCTCACCTTGCTGCTACTTGGTTTAGGCGTACTTCTAAATATTATTTTCTTTCGAATTTACAAAGGCGCCGTTGGCCTATTATTTTTATTCTCTGGCTGTGCGTCATTCATAATATTTGCAAACTGCTGTGCCTACAATGTTCGAAATGGATATTTTAGCCTCTCATTCTTCATTGCTTCGGCCTTCGTTGGGTATTCATCTTTGGAGATATGGTTGGCGCGTGTCGCTCCTAATTTTGTGTTCCGAAAACCAAATGAATTAAGAATGAGTTTCCCCGTTGCAGCGTGCGCTGGGCTTACTGCAATGATCATAGCATTGGTAGCCCTTACGTTTGAATTTCCCAACGATAGGCTGATTGAAAAAGGTAGTGAGTTAAAGAACGCACAAATCGGCATTGCCACAGCCAATCAGTTTATCCTGCGGAACGCCAAGGTATTAAAAAAATATGATACATTTGCTAGCGCTTACGCGCCTGCAAAGTATCTGCCGTTGACGGAAGATATTTTTATGAAGTGCAAAAGAACAAACGCCTCACGTGCAGCTAGAGCTAAGAAGCAGTCACTTCGCGCTCTGATATTCTCCTATCCCACTTTTGAAAACGACGCCTCTCGGAAATACATAAAAGAATCCCTTGCCAATAAATCTGCAATCATTATCGACGGAAATGGGGCGTTAGTTTTATACGAATTTCGCTAACGGTTAGCTTTAGGAAATTATGGCTTGGGCTTTTGGGGAATTATACGGGCTTACTGGGTCGCCCGTTTGATGTCCTTGACTACCCGTTCGCCAGCCGATTGTCCGAGCGATTTTGTATGCCTCATTCTTGTTCTCCTCGAGATGCAAGATGAACATGAGTACTCTCTTAGCCTAGGACTAAATCTGAGACACAAGTGCTGACGTTAGACAGTTGGCTGAAGAGTTCGAAGCGTCAAAATGTTGAGGGGAGCAACGCGCCGGGAGTTTCTGTGTGCGAGGTTGCGCGGGGTTATGATCTTGATTCGGTACAGTTGTTCGCCTGGCGTAAGAAGTTCGGGATGAGCGTCGAAGCGTCAGTGTCATCAAAGAGGCAAGCGGCATTCGTAGCTGTAGAAGTTACCAGTTTTCAGGCAAAGCATGAAGGTCCTGCATTAGACGCCAGTCTCCAAAATCACATCGGTCTTGAAAGGTGCCTACATAGTCGCGAGGCGGTGCATCCAAAATATCTATATTGACTGGCCATTGGAGAAGCGCTTGATTGGCAATTTGATTAATTTTAGTTCGACAGGTGATGCCTTTTTGTATTCAAATTGTAACGAACGTACTCATGACGCTATTTTGTAGTGCGATTGCTGGACGTTAAGAAGCGTAAGCGCTAAAAATCTTACTTACACAGTTTCTTGTGCATTCATACTTTGCCGTGTTAATGGTTGCAAATAAAAGAAAATTCAACGAAGTTGTTTGAATATGAATAATCCCTTACATCCCCGTGTTTTTTGCCTAGGTCTTAATAAGACGGGGACGACGTCCTTTCATAGCGCTATGACAATATTAGGCTACAAAAGTCTTCATTGGGGAGGTCAAGTTACGCGAGATCTCGTTGCGGATGCGCTTGAAAAAAATTTACCACTCCTGACATATTTGGAGCCTCAGTGTCGTGCATTTTCTGATATTGAAATATTGGCAAAGAACTTTGAGCTTTTAGACACTCAATATCCTGATAGTCGGTATGTATTAACAGTGAGACCGATAGAGAGTTGGCTGGAAAGCAGAGAAAAGCATGTAAAAAAAAATATGAGGACGAAAAAAGAGGGAAAATATAATGGGAGCTTTTTAAAAATCGACAAGGATCAATGGCGGCATCACTACGTTACTCATCACCGCAAGGTGCGAGAATACTTTTCTGGTAGGAATGATTTTATTGAGATTGATATTATTTCTGGCGATGGTTGGGAGCCTATTTGTACTTTGCTGAAATTGCCGTTGCCCGAAATCTCATTTCCTCATGCCAACCGGGCGAAAACATTTCAAAGCAATATTTAGAAAGCCACAGATCCATTGCAATGCTGAAAAGTTGCAAACTCGTGACCCTAAACTTTATGCACAATCGTTACTGATTGAGAAGTTGAAAGCTTGTCCAGCCCCATCTCTATGTACCACTTTCTGATAGAGTTTCAGGAACCGGCGGACGCATGTTTAGGGCCTGATGCGGACGGATATGATTGTATTGTTTGAGCCATTTTCCGATGACTGTTTTGGCCTGATCGATGCTCAAGAACCATTCCGCATTGAGCACTTCTCGCCGTAACGTGCCATTGAAGCGTTCGTTATAGCCATTCTCCCACGGTGACCCTGGATAGATGCGGATCGGCTTGCCGCCGACTTTGGTGCGCCACGCCTGGAAGGCTTCCGCGATGAACTCCGGGCCATTATCTGAGCGTATAAACGCAGGCTTCCCGTGTTTGAGAAGCAGCGGATAAAGCGCTTCCAAGACGTCCGCATTGTTCATTTTGGGTTTTACTGTGACAGTGAGCGCTTCACGCGTATATTCATCCAGAACAGTGAGCATCTTGTATGGCCTACCATTGCTAAGCTTGTCGTGAACAAAGCATGCCCTTGGGCTTGACCCGATGGGTCGATACTCCAAATGTGATTAGCATGTTTAGGACGTAATCGAATGTTGGAACTGTCTTTATGATAAAGTCGCTTCTTCTTTTTATGGCGCTGCGGCAGTTGCAATCCTTCTGCACGCCATAGCCGTTCAACCTTCTTTGACTTTCCAGCCTTCAATGCGAAGGAGTTCAGCGATCTTGCGATAGCCATAGCGACCGTATTGTTTAGCTAACCTGATTAAAGCCAGCCGAAGACTATCATCATTATGCTCTACAACTTTATACTGTTGCGTCGACCGCGCCACGCCAACCGTTTTGCATGTACGGCGCTCTGATGAACCGAGCTTTTGACGTACATGAGTTACGGTCTGACGTAGGTTGGTATTCGTCAGGCCCCCTCTTAAAAGGACGGCGGTTTTAAAAAATCTATACTTTCCTTGAGGATCATTTTGTCCAGCTCAAGCTCTGCGACAATCTTCTTCAGCCGGGAGTTCTCTTTCTCCATGATCTTGAACTCATGCAGTTGAGACCTCCCCATGCCCCCATAACGTTTGCGCCAATTATAATAGGTAGCATCACTCACACCTGCTGAGCGACACGCCGATGCTACGTCGCTGCCTGAGGCTAAGCTCAACTCTATCTGACGCAGTAATTTCAATATGTCTTCGTCGGAAAACCGTTTCCTCGACATCCCATAACCTCCAATTATTCGTAGAATATCACGAAATTTGTGGCCCAGTTATATGGGGGCAAGACAGGATGAGCCGTCCCGATGTCCTGGCTGCTGAGGAAGTGTCATGCCTGATTGTCCCTGACGGTTGCCTCGGTTCGCCTACAATAGCTGCGCTCTATCAGGGCATCCCTGTCATAGCTGTTCGGGAAAATACGAACCTGATGGAAAACGATCTCTCACGCCTACTGTGGCGTGATGGCCAGCTAATT
>JAJRPK010000281.1 GCA_024280785.1 Gammaproteobacteria bacterium | reverse complement strand
CCTACCGTTAAAAGCGTTGTTAAATTGCCGTCTTCGGTAGATGTCACGCCGATAGCGATTGAGCCGAGTACTGTAGACCTATCGAAGAAGGCCTCACTCGTTGCTTCTACCTCTGATCAAGTTAATCCAAACACAGCCGTAGAGCCAACAGCTATTACTCGTACCGATGATAAGAAAGAGAGTCTTGATATAAGTTCTGCCCCTCTGGACTCTACAGTTACAGAGTCCGTCAAACCGAAGAAAGAATCTCTTACTCCATCTGTACCTGTCGCCCCTATAGAGACTCTTACTGAGATACCGGATGTTGAGCCAAAAGTTGTTGATACACTACCAAAGCAAGTTCAGCAAACCCCGGAATTAGCCATTAAACCGTCTAAAGATTTGACTGCAGTCGAAAAAAAGGAAGAGCCGAATATTGCGTTAAAGCCTGGCGATAAAACTCCTGCTAGTCTTCCCAAATCTGTTGACAGTTCTAATAAAGTCTTAGCAGACCTTCCAACTGATGCGATCAAAGCAAAGCCTACCGAATTCGAGAATAGTAATTCTAATGCCGCTGATGCCCCTGATGGGAATGTAGCGGAGCTGGCGGTGCAGAAAGGAGTAGTCGAAGACGTCGTTGTTGAAAAAGAACCAGAGGCTGTTAAATTGCAGCCGGTAGACGAGTTGTTCGCAGACGTTAAAGAAACGCAACCATTGGTGGACACTAATGAAGCGCCCTCTGAGGATTCTGATAAAAAGTGGGACCATACAACCCAATCAGGCGATAACCTTTGGCGTGTTGCTAGAAAAATTCGCGCCGAAAGCGGGGGTAATTTAATGCATATAGTTGATGCTTTGTTCGTTAACAATCCCCATGCTTTTATGAAAAATAGCCCCGATAGGCTGAAGAGAAATGCAAAGTTATCGGTATCACTTGCACAAATTCGGGCTAGCACTCCGGTGAATTTACGAGCTGATTTAGCAAATTCGTTTACCTCAAGCGAACAGCAATCTGCGGCAATTGTTGATAAAACTAACGACGGTGCTAATAGCTCCGTTGAAGAGTTGTCGGGCAATGGAGTTTTGTCGTTAGTGGCGCAATATGACAGCAGTGTGGCAGTATCACCCGCGACAGCCGCTCTTACTGAAGAAGCAAGTCAGCGGGCAGAAGAACTAACTCAAATGCAGCAATCTAGCGCGCAGCGAGTATCGAATGTCGAGAATCGAGTCGAAAACCTACTAGCGCAATATCAAACATTGTCGAAAAAAACTGAGCAGCTAAAAGAGTTAGAAGAAAACCTTAATCGACGGATTGCGGAGCAGGCGCAAACAGCGCTAAGCCTACCTGAGAGTGTAGCTAAACCCGCGGTTACGGTAAAAGAAAAACCAATTGTCCAACCAGAGCCTGTCAATGTATTTGTACTTTTAGTTTTGGCCGCTGCGGTGCTGATAGTTATTGTTTTGTTGGTGGTTTATTTAAAAGTACAGCAACAAAAACGCCGAGTAGCCATCACAGAGCAATGGGGTTTGACATCTTCAACCGAAACTGAAATTACTGCCGCTGGTTTAACGGGTACCGATGGCAATGAAGATGACTTTCTTGCTGCGGCTGAACAAGATCCGCAAGCGGATCTTGTTGAAATAGCCCCGATAGAGACACCCTCGACAGAAAGTAAGCTTGCTACGGAATCGCAAGAAGCTGTTCAGCCGCCACTCCGCGATACGATTCCTTCGGTCAGGGAGCTAAGCGATGCCGAAGGTTCTGCAGAATTAGAAGCGAGTGTTTATATTGCCTATGAACGGTTTGATGATGCCGAACGGATTTTAGAAGAGGCGCTTAGTTCTCGGCCTGATAATCTGGCGCTTCAGTCGCAGTTGCTAGAAGTTTATGCGGCTAAAGGTAAAAACGAGCATTTTGAGCTGCTAGCAGATCAAATTGGAGATAGAGGCGGTTCACAATTAGATATAAAAATTAATATGTTACGAGATAAATCATAAGCAACTTCTAGAATATAAGTTAGATAATTTGGTTTCAATTCAATCAGTTTGAATGGCTTTAGAGTTATCGTTACTGCAAGTAGTAGCTCTACGGCGTGATCTATTTCCCCCGTCTATACTTAATCAAAACCTCATTTGATATTGCTACACATTGCACGGCTATAACTCGTAGTTGGCATTGGGCAATAGAGAGTGAGTTGCGCGTGAGTTGCCCTCCGGTTTAATGGCTCGGATAAAACGATTCGCCGAATTTTTTGAAGGTAGAAAGGTCGTAATGCATAAGCTGGATTTATTTAACTTGTATAGCCAAAAGTCTGTACTTGTCGTTGACGAGATTTCAGGCATGCGAGCATCCATTAGAAGGATGCTAAGAAGCTTTGGTGTTGAATCGATAGACCTCGTTAAAAACGGTAACGAGGCAATGCAGCATTGCCGTGATAACAAGTACGATATTATTATTTGTGATTACACTTTAGGTTCGGGTAAAAATGGTCAGCAGGTTCTAGAAGAGCTTCGGTTTAATGGTTGGTTGAAGCGATCGTCTATTTTTTTGTTAGTGACTACCGAGACAACACGATCCATGGTTTTTGGAGCGTTAGAAAGTAAACCTGACGATTATCTTGCCAAGCCGTTTACTCAAGTGGTATTCCAACAGCGTTTAGATAAAATCGTTCTCGAGAAGTTGTTTTTTGCGGCTGCGTACACAGCTTTTGAAAAGGAGGACTATGTGAAAGCCGCTGCTCTATGCTCGGTGTTGGCTGGAAAAGGCAAGCGTTTTAGAACAGCGGCATTAAAATTACGTGGACAGGCACTGTTGTATCAGCATTCCTACGGCGAAGCTTTTAGATTTTATAATGAGATTCACCGACAAAAAATCTTAGATTGGACTTGTGTTGGTTGTGCGCGGGCATTGATCGGATTAGGAAAATGGGCATCGGCGAAAAAGATTTTAACCAAGTGGCTTGAAGAAGGACATGAAAACCTGGAAGCCTTCGATGTCTTTGTAGAAATAGATGTTGCACTTGGTCGGTTTCTTATGGCGCAGACGACACTAGAGAAGTCTATCATCTCGTCTCCAAGCGGGATTCAACGACAGATTAAGCTGGCAGATATTGCTGGCTGTAATGGTGATCATAAAGCCGCAGAGAAAGCTTTTCGAAAGGTTATTAAGTTAGGTGGCAACTCTTGTTACGATTCAGCAGAGCATTCCTTAGGTTTGGTTCGATGCTTATTAGAAAGACAACAACAAGAAGGCGTTAGTCAATTCGATACTTTCAAGGAGTGCCGTAGCGTTCTTGCACGGGTTAAGAAAACCTATTCGGATCCTCAGGTTAATTTACAAATAGGGCTTATCGATGTTAAAACGAACATTTTCGAAGAAAAGATGGCAGTAGCGACAGAGAATTGTCGCCAGCTTTATTCTGCTTATACTGAAATCGAAGATAGAACTTTGCCTTTAGGTTTGGATATGGCCACGGCTTGTATCGGCATTGGTGACCGCGTATTGGGCCAAGAGATTTTAGATGAACTTGCCGTTCGCTTTGGGCAAGACCCTGTCGTTATGGCAAAAATAGATGTGTTGGCGGACGAGCCAATGAGTAGCACAGCTAAACAGAATGCAAGTAATATCAATAGAGTGGGCAAACAGTTGTTCGACATAGGTGAGTTTAAAAAGGCCATCGGTCACTTTCGCAAGGCCGTGTTTCGATATCCAAATAATGTGGCGATAAGGCTGAATTTGATATTGGCCTTGTACAAGTACTCTAAACAAATTACCGATAATGTTGCAACAGTAACTGAAGCAGAGGAGTTGTTGATTTCTTTAGATTATCTAACGCGAGACCATAACGCTTATGCACGTTATTTGTCGTTGGGGTCGGAGTTGAAAAAGCTTAGTCAGGCTGCTTAACCAGTTTTTTCTTCTTTTTGATAATACAAATTAATAGTTTATTTTCCATATGACAAATGCGGAACTAAATCCTAATTCCAGAAAGACCTTTGCGCTGTTATTTTTCCAAAGTAGTGGTGAGTTAACATTGGCCAGATTCGAAGTTTTTTGTTTCCACCATGAAAATGTCGTTCTTTTAGTAATGTCGTCAGGGGCCGCATCAATGACACCGTAACTAAGCAACTTCAATGAAAGATTTCGGTTGTCACTCATCCCGGCTAAAGCCATAGTATAAAAATCCAATTCATTGAGTGTGAAGCAGGCTGGCGGAATAGTCCCTGATTTTTCTATGCCCGGGTGAGTTGCTGAACAAGATACCGCATAAACTCCGCAGCTGTAAGCGAGCATTCCTCCCAGTAAAAATTTGATAACGAAGGTGGAAAAGGTTCTTTTTGATTGAGTAATACCGGAAATAATGGTCATATTCGATCAAGCCTTATACCTGAAACACGGCTTAATATAGCGCTTATACTAAGGCCTTGTAATCTTCGGAATCTATAGATTGATGAGTGTGTCACGAAACTAATTTAAGCTTGCTTAAAACGAGAAGTTGATCAATAAGTAAAGGAGTACTGGTCGTTACGTTATTGCAGTAAGTTGTGAACTCGTTCCTAATTATATCGGGGTAAAGAAACTCATATATTCAGGAACCGTATGCTGAGAACTGATATTTTCGAAAAACCAAGTGGTAAATTATTATTTGTACATATAGCTATAGCGAACAAGACACTATGTTTAAATGCAGAAGTTATTACTTGGCTAACGGAGATGATAGTCATATCTAAGATAAGAGTAAGAGCTATTTTAATCATTCCTATATAAACATTTGTGGCTCTAGCAAGTTGCGCGCGAAAAATAACTAATACCGGATCGATTATGAGAGAACATCAATTAAAACCATTTATCCAAAATATTGTTTTTGGTGAGGCGCCGCGTTGGAAATCTAACACTTTGTGGTTTTCAGATATAAAAGACCATTGTGTTAATCGGGTTAGTCAATCTGGCGAAACCGAGAAGGTTTTGAAGATAGACGGTGAGCCATCAGGGCTAGGATGGCTGCCTAATGGAGAGTTGCTTATTGTTTCTATGTTAAATCATGTCTTATTGCGTTATAACGGCAAAACAGTAATTCAAGTCGCGGATTTTTCTGAGTATTGTGGCGGCAAAGCTAACGATATGGTCGTTGACCAATACGGCCATGCGTTTATTGGCAATATGGGTTTTGATGTTGAAGCGGTTCCTATAGAGCCTAAATTGACCAACATCGTTCGAGTCGACTTAGACGGTACGGTACACGTTGTTGCAAACGAAATTTGTTGTCCTAATGGGATGGGTATAACACCGGATGGGGAAACCCTGTTAGTTTCACAAAGTGGATCGACTGATATGTTAGGTTTCAAACTAAGTCCAGAAGGAACACTGTCGGAGCGCTTTGTCTATACAACATTACCAGAAGGAGCTACTTACGATGGTATCTGTGTCGATAGTGAGGGTGCGATCTGGGCTGCGAATCCTATTGGACATGAATTTCTTAGGGCCTTACCTGGTGGAGAAATTACTGACCGCATAGCAACGGGCGATGATCACGCAATTGCTTGTATGCTAGGCGGGGATGATCGCAAGACGCTTTTTTGCGTTACCAACCCAACTAATAGTTTATTCGAGGCTGCCAAAGCCCGGGCTGGAAAAATATCAACGGTACAGGTTTTAGTGGCAGGTGCGGGTCTACCTTAACTTGACCTGCGTCCGTTACGCGCACAGCAAGCGCTTAAGCGACAACTCACTTCTAACCGAAGAGCATTACTTTAAAGCTAAATCCACAATCGTTTCGATAGCGACTCACCCTTTTCCTAAAGTTAAGGCTATCTTTTGGCTCATCCAGTGTTTAAAATCGGCATAGCGTTAAATCGAATAAATACTTTTTACCTGATTTAGGAATGCATTATGCCGAATATATTCAAAGGTCTTGTGGCGCTCGTTATAGTGGTTGGGATTGGACTTTATATTGTCGCTAGTAACCTCGGCAGTATTATCGAATCGGGCATCAATGAATATGCTCCAGCAGTTATCGGTGTGCCTGTTTCAGTAAAATCGGTAGATGTGGATCTTCTGGCAGGCAAAGCTAGCTTGAACCAATTTTACATAGCCAATCCTGATGGCTTTAGTAATTCAAATATTTTTGAATTAAACCGCATAGATATTGAGTTGGACTTGCAGTCTTTACGGGGGGAGGTTGTGGTGATCAACCGTATCGGTGTAGACGGCGCTACAATACGGGCTGAACAGGTAGGGCGTCGAACCAATCTACAGGTTTTGCAAGAAAAGATTTCAAAAAGCAGTAGTAACTCTTCGGGCGCGACTTCAGCTAGTAATGATACTGATAATGCCCCAACTGAGCCGCCTAAAATAGCTATCGCGTTGTTCGAGTTTACCAATGCTAACGTGGCGCTAATATCCGATCAACTAGGTAATCAGGATGTTGATGTGCCTGATATAACGTTAAAAAACATTGGCACGCCCAAAAACGGTTTGACCATTGAGTCGGCGGCGCAAGCTGTGCTTAAACCCCTAATGAAAAAACTTATGTCAGAAGTGCAAAAGCAAGCCCTTGATAAAGTTGTCGAGAAAGAAATCGACAAAGCGCTGGACAAGGCGTTAGGCGATGATGCGGCTAAGTATAAAGGGGTGTTAAAAGGGCTCTTTAAAAAGTAGCCGGTTACTTTTATGTGGTTAATGGTTAAATCTTCGACCGTCAAATCCGAACGCACGACGCAGCTGATATTTAGCTGATATTGAGGTGGTGGGCGGGGAGAAAGTTAACCGTTTGCAGGTAACGGTTAAGTGCTTCATGATCGATATTTCGTTGCGTGAACCAAGCGTTGTGTTTCCTTGCGGCTAGCGGGGCTGGTGCAGCTACGGCAGCTTTAGCTTCGGCTAGAGCTGGAATATCTAGTAACGATAGGACTCTGGTGGCTATAGCGGCGCCCGAGTCGACCCAATTCCAATGAGGCCTCAACTGCTTGAACGTGTTAATTATCAAGGGAAAGTGTGTACAACCAAGGACTAGAGTATCAATAGCATCGAAACTGTCGAAACCTTCGATAATACTGGCGACCAATTCAATGTTTAGGTCGGCGCCATTGGTATGAGCTTCTATTTCGCGAACCAGTTCGGAACTGCCGATACATCGAACGTCATGGGTTGGGGCGTGTTGGCGGATAAGTTTTTGAGTGTAGGGACTATTAACTGTGCCTGGTGTTGCCAGTAGCCCAAAAGCCTTACTTTTGCTGAGCTTAGCCGCGGTTTTAATAGCTGGCACAACTCCGACGATAGGGATCTTTAAAGTTTCGCGTAATTTAGCTAATGCCACCGTGCTGGCGGTATTGCAGGCGATGACCAGGATATCTACCGCTAACGTTTTAAGTGCGTGCTCGAGCACTGTGGTAACTCGGCGAACCAATTGCTCTGGATCTTTTTCACCGTAAGGAAAAGCCTCGTTGTCTGACAAATACAGAAGCTCTAACTCAGCAGAAGCCGAAATAAGCTCACGGCAAATACTCAGTCCTCCAAGCCCCGAATCAAAGATTAGGACCCGGTTTGCCAAGCTTGTCGATAGACTTTCTGAAAACGCATCATCAAAAGATTCAGTCATAGGGATTAAGTTCTGGCTCAATTAAAAGCCGGGATAAATGTAAAATAGAGTAGGCCGCTAAGGCAATCGCCAATCGGATGGTACATTAACCATAATAAACAGACTAATGCGAATCGGCAATGCCAGATAAGTTGGTCGAATGTTTGTGCGGCTTATGTTGGCTCGACATTTACTCGACATTTACTGAGTAGTGGCTTGCATAGTATTGGCTTATAGATAAATCGTTTTCGCAAAGGCTTAATTTCAAAGATTATTTTCGAGGATAGTATCGACGTTATGCGTATTATTAGCTTAAATTTAAACGGCATTCGTGCGGCAGAAAAGAAAGGATTTTTTGGCTGGTTAAAAAAGCAGGATGCCGATGTTGTTTGCTTGCAGGAAACCAGAGCGCAAGAGCATCAGCTAGATAAGGATGTATTCTATCCCTCCGGTTACCATTGTTATTACTTCGATGCAGAAAAAAAGGGCTACAGTGGCACGGCGCTCTTTAGTAAAGCAAAGCCTAATAAGGTAACTAAAGGGCTGGGTTGGGAGCCTTGCGATTCTCAGGGTCGATATATTCAGGCTGATTACGACGGTATAAGTGTAATCTCTATGTACGTGCCATCGGGATCTAGCAACGAAGAAGCTCTGGCAAGAAAACTGTCGTTTCACGACCAGATTATGCCCCACTTTAAATCTCTGCGAAGAAAGCGGAGAGAATTTGTTATCTGCGCTGACTGGAACACCTGTCACAAGCCGATAGATTTGAAAAATTGGAAACCCAATCAAAAGAATTCGGGTTTTTTACCGATTGAGCGAGCATGGCTGGACCAGTTATATGATGAAGTGGGTTACATCGACGGCTTTCGCTTACTGAATCAAGACGCCGATGAATACACTTGGTGGTCTAATCGAGGGCAGGCCTATGCAAAAAATGTTGGATGGCGGTTGGACTACCATGTGATTACCCCTGGCCTCGTGGATGCGGCAAAAGAGGTTTCGGTCTATCGAGAAGAACGGTTTTCCGATCATGCGCCAGTAATCATGGATTTTCATTGGTAGATGCTCAAGCCGTTGTGTTTCAACCTTTAAATCTAAACTTTGATGGGTAGACACAGTTTTATTGGGCATATTGTAGCTTTACTCTGTTTTTAAGGCAGCTATGAACGTCAATTTTCACTGGATGGCTATGTGGGCATTGCGCCGAGTGATTTAAATTATGATAATTCACACTAGATTCATCGAATTGATCAACCCAACCCTTAGAGGATAGGAATGAAACTTTACGAAGCACGTGAGCGCCAGCGCCCCGACGATTATTTTGCTGACTGGAAGGAGCGCGAAGCACTTGCCGAAGGCATGATTCCCTTGGTTGGAAAGCTTTACCGTGACAATGTAAAAACCTATATATACGGTCACCCGTTGGTAAATAGATCCGTGCTTGAAATCATGCAAGATCACCGAACAGTTCGGGAGATCGAAGAAAGCGAGTTGTCAGAGTTTGAAACACATCCGGTACTTGTCGCGCTTGCTGAGCTTGATTTGGGCCACGCCCATATCGATATTGGTCGAATTGCTTCGAGGTTTTTCTTTGAAGGCGAAGATGAAGACTCGCAAGGCAAAGCGATTCATTTAGAAGAATACGTAAAAGAGCAGGTTTCCGACTTGGTGGGCAGCATTCGTAAACCACTGACGGAACCTCAAGATGTAGTGCTCTATGGGTTTGGCCGCATAGGTCGATTAATGGCGCGCCTACTTATTGAGAAAACGGGTGGCGGTGATAACTTACGTTTAAGAGCCATTGTTGTTCGTAAAGGCGGTAAAAATGATTTGGTCAAACGAGCGTCGTTGCTGCAGAGAGATTCTGTGCATGGTTATTTTAACGGCACTATCCGGGTAGATCAGGAGCGCTGTTCTTTCATCGCCAATGGTAATGAAATTCGTGTTATATACGCCGATGCCCCCGATAAGATTGATTATACCGAGTACGGCATTAAGAATGCTTTGGTGGTTGATAATACCGGTATTTGGCGTGACGCTGAAGGTCTGGGTCTACACCTCAAGGCTAAAGGAACCGCAAAGGTTATTTTAACCGCTCCGGGCAAAGGCGATATGAAGAATGTGGTAGCAGGCATCAATGAAGATATCTTGCTCGATAGCGATACGATTGTATCGGCGGCTTCTTGTACTACTAATGCGATTACACCGCCATTGAAAGCATTGGACGATGAGTACGGCGTTGAATATGGCCATGTAGAAACCGTTCACTCTTACACGAATGACCAAAATCTGATTGATAATTATCATAAGGGCAATCGTCGCGGTCGTAGTGCGGCGCTCAATATGGTACTGACAGAAACCGGGGCGGTCAAAGCTGTTGGCAAAGTATTACCAAGCCTTGAAGGTAAGTTGAGCGGTAACGCCATACGTGTTCCGACTCCCAACGTGTCGATGGCAATTTTGAACTTGCGATTAAAGCGTGAAACGACGGTTGAAGAGCTGAATAAGTACATCCGCAATATTTCACTTCATTCACCGTTACGCAAACAAATTGACTACAGCAATGCTCCCGAGGTTGTTTCGACTGATTTTGTTGGTTCTCGCCGAGCCTGTGTTTTTGATTCCTTGGCGACTATAGTAAACGGGAAAAATGTGGTGATTTATATATGGTACGACAATGAATTTGGTTATACCTGCCAAGTTCATCGAGTAATGGAGAAAATGGCAGGGGTCACCTATGCGTCTTATCCGAAAGCGCGGG
>JAJRPK010000280.1 GCA_024280785.1 Gammaproteobacteria bacterium | reverse complement strand
CCTCGCCAACAAGCATTCATGGAAAACTAACATTTACGACCCCCATCACCTACACATTGAATGGCCAGGTGGCTAACGCTTTTCTAATTTTACTGCTCGCAAGTTCATTTGCCTTTGTCTACTTATTGACTCGTCAACTCAAGCAGGAGACTAAACTCTTGAGAAAGCTATGGCCTTCACTAATATCTAACGACCTAAATTCATCATCCCGCTCCGAAATTATTCGCAGATTAGAATCGAAGAATTTCAAATTGTTAACCGCAATAACCTCTTCACTTACAAACACTTTAAACCCAGCTAATGTTAATTCAAATTTTTCTGATACAAGCTCTAATGCCAACAAACCTTTTTTAGAGCAACAACTGTTGCTAGAAAGACAACTTGGGCAAAGTGAAGTCGAGAACATTGAGCTAGCATTGGCTAAAAAAAGTGCCTTGGAGGCGAATCGGGTAAAATCACAGTTTATTGCCAACACCAGTCACGAATTGTTAACTCCTCTTCATAGTATCGTCGGCTATTCAAAAATACTTCTAGACCAAGGATCTAGTACTCAGCAAACAGAAGAGTTTTTACACCGCATCAATGATAGTGCATTGCACTTGTCTTCCTTAGTCAATAATTTATTAGACTTCTCCGCACGAAACAACCAGCAGTTTAAATTGAATTACCAATCAACCAACTTGTATGAATCATTTATCTCCATTAGCAATAGTATTGCCTACGAAGCACAAAGCAAAAAGTTAGAATTTATTACTGATTTTGATGCACTTCGGGGATTTTCAATCGACACTGACCCGCTACGACTTCGTCAAGTTATATCAAACCTTGCAATCAACGCCATTCGAAATACGCAACTAGGGCATATCAAAATTTCGGCCTGCTTTATTATCGACGATCGTGGAGATGAACACTTACAGATAAATGTCAGTGATACTGGAACAGGAATTTCCGATGTTCAACAAAAAGAAATATTTTCTTCTTTTGTGAGCCTTTCTGCTTCTAATCCGGATATCTCTAACACGACTAATCCAGGCTTAGGTCTGGGTTTAGGCTTGTCAATTGTCACATCAATTTTACAACGAATGGGAGCGCTAATAAGTCTTGATAGTCAGCAGGGAAAAGGGGCGTGTTTTACCGTCACTATTCCTACCCGGCAGTCAAAAAAAACTAATACGCCAAACTTCTCTGCCACGGACAACCGACTCAAAGAGATGTCAGATCGTAGTAATAAAAAAACGTTATTACTATATGACACCTACCAACCCAGTATTGAAACTCTGGAGCGACGTTTAAAGCTGTACTTTTCTAACGTTATTTCTATCGATAACACGGGTGCATTACTCGATTCTATTTCGAGCGCCGATCACTTTATCATCAGCATTGACAGCGATAGTATTCGGGGCATCAACGCTCATAAAGGCGAATTATTCCATGCCATTGTAGGAATTCAAGGCCCCGCTATATTTTTAACCCCACTAGGGCTATCTATCGATTGCGCCGCTCTAACAAATAACCCGTTGTTTAGCTTTAGATATAGACCCTGCCCGCTAGAATTTCTTCTAACAGCTGAGCGATACAAATCTAAAAGATATAACCCAAAAATAGCCGTTGAAGAATTGAGCCCGTTTCGCTTGGCAAATCCAAGAACCTTCGTTGTTGATGACAATGGTGCGAATATCGAACTAATGACATTATATTTAAACCAGCTTTGTTGTCAGGTAGACTCAGCATCAAACGGCAACGACGCAGTTGAAATCCTATCTCATAATAGCGATGACTGGAGCTATGACTGGATGTTTATTGATATTCGAATGCAGCCCATGGACGGGATAACATTGGTGAAAAAAATCCGAGGATTCAGTCAATACAAATCTGTTCCCATCATCGCCTGCACTGCGCACACGAATCAAGATGAGTATCGCAAATACATCGCAGCAGGTTTTGACAAAGTCACCTACAAACCCATTGATGCTGCGCAATTAAAAAAGCTTGGACAGGAGTTTTTTGGGTCGTCTAATCGAAGCAACAACCAGATAACAGCTTCTGATTTAAAAATCTCATCCAATGCCCTAGCCAAGCCGTCAGCGATATTACCTATAACATCACCGACTAAACCACACCAAAATTCCGACAGACCCTTTGATATTGAATTGGCTATGTCAAAAGTTGCAGGGAATAAAAAAACAGCAAAAAAACTATTTTCTTCCTTAATCAGCGAATTAAAAAAATCACCTGATATGAGATTAATTTTAGCATCCAACAAGATGGAACAATTACTCGATCACATCCATAACCTTAATGGTACTGCCGCTTTAACGGGAACACCGCAATTGAAACGGCACTTAGACCAGTTTGAATCTAAACTTAAAGGAGCGGGTGAAATATGCGATGAAGCAGAGTTAAAAAACAATCTCAACACTATCTACGATAGCATTAACCTGCTTATGGCGTGGCACGACGATCACGACATGGATGTAATTTTTGATGTTAAATCAGACTTAAGAAATGGCATTATTAAAGATGCCGACGAACCATAAACTAACGGGGGCTTGCATATAGTTCACGACTTTTTAATGGTCGTCCACCGAGATGAGGAGCAAGTGCCTCACGAATAATCTTTTTTGCTATTTTTCTTACTAATGGATCGGATAAATCTTGCCGATGCAGTGCCAACAGAATATCTCCCTTAATGCCACTCCTACCGATTTTTTTGTCTACAGGGTCAACTTCAGTGAAACCAACATCGCTTTCAAATAGATAGTGCCGAGAACCATTGATGTCCTCACCAGTATTGGCTTCAAATGAAAAGTCGATTCCAAACCCTAGAACTGAAAGCAGCTTGAGTTCAAATCGCCTTAGAGGAATTTCTGTACTACCCTGCTCAGCCTCATTACTGAGAGATAAGTCGTTGACTGCATGACTATAGTTCTCAAACAAGCCCATATGCGACTCGCCCGGCTGAAACAGCCTCACCAGCAATTCATTTAAATATAACGCGGCGTACAACCGATACTGAGACAAACGAGGGGCTGTTGCTACCGTTTCAACTAAGCGCAGGGATTTCAACTCGGTTTTTCCTGTCCACTGAACTGACAGCTCGGAAAATGGTTGTAATATACTGCGCATGCTGGAAGCTTTCTTTCCGCCACCCCGTACACCTTTACAGACAGCACTAACGCGTCCTTCTGTCTCGGTCAATAAGTCGACAATAACACTGGTTTCTCGAAAGGATCTTTGGTGGAGCAAATACGCTTTATGCAGCAGTGTTGTCATAAACAGTTTTAAATCTCATCAATATGCGATGCCAACTACGATGCCAACTACGATGATTAAAACTACTCGTCATAACCAAGGCTTTTTAACATTCTATCATCGTCAGACCAACTACTTTTGACTTTTACCCAAAGTTTCAACATGACCTTTTGCTCTGTCATTTTTTCTATATCATGTCGTGCATCAATACCAATTTTTTTTATACGATCTCCAGACTGGCCTATTATTATCTTCTTTTGTCCTGCACTCTCAACCCATATTAATGCATCAATACGAACGATTTCTGGTTCTTGAGTATAGCTCTCTATCTCTACGGCAACTTTATAAGGGAGTTCCTGACCGAGCTGTCGCATAATTTTTTCACGAATCATTTCAGCAGCCATAAACCTTTCACTGCGATCCGTTATCTGGTCTGCATCGTACAAATGCGGACGTTCTGGCAAATGCTTATTAATAATTTGCCGCAGTTCTTCAAGGTTGTGCCCCGATTTTGCCGAAATGGGCACGATATTCGTCCACCGTAAATGGCGAGACAATTCTTGAATGTGTGGTAACAACTTGTTTTTTTCAACAATGCGATCCACTTTATTGATCGCTAATATAATGGGGCACGTTGCGTGCGCTAAGCTTTTGACAACCAGCTGGTCTTCTTCAGACCATACCAACCGATCAACTATAAAAACAATGATGTCAACATCGAAAAGGGTACTAGTAGCGGCCCTGTTCATGTATCGATTTATGGCTTTTTTCTCAGTATTCTGTATCCCAGGTGTATCGACAAATATCGTTTGATGATTTTCGCGAGTATCGATCCCGGTAATTCGGTGCCGGGTCGTTTGAGGTTTATCAGAGGTTATACTGATTTTCTGACCTAACAAATGATTAAGTAGAGTTGACTTTCCGACATTGGGTCGACCCACCAATGCTACGTATCCACAGTATTGTGGGGCTGAATTAGTCATTCTGATTTTTTCGTTTGCCGCCAGACCCGGTTTTATCGGAACTTTCAGGCGTATAGTTAAAATCTTTTAGTATTTTTTGCGCTGCACTCTGCTCTGCCGCACGACGACTATAACCCTGCCCTACTGCACTAACATCATTAAGTTCTACTCGGCACTCAACAGTAAAATGCTGTTGATGGCCTGGGCCATCAACACTCTGTAGTTCATAATGAGGTAAAGGTAATTTCTCAGCTTGCATCATTTCTTGTAACAAAGTTTTTGCATCTTTAAACTCAGGGACTAGCAAGACATTGTTTAAACGATCTTCTAGCCAATTTATAACAATGCGTTGGCAAGTAATAAAATCACTGTCAACATAGATCGCACCAATTAGCGCTTCAACGGCATCACCAACAATAGACTGTTTTACAGCTACCGCACTTTTTCGCTCGCCCAAGCCCAAGATCATCATCTTATCGAGCCCCATCAGAAACCCAATTTCAGCTAACGTTTTTCCCTTGACCAGCTGAGATCTAGCCGTTGTCATTACACCTTCGGCAACGTGATTAAACCGCATATATAATGCTTCAGCAACGATGGTGCTCAACATCGCATCACCCAAAAACTCTAGACGCTCGTTATTGGGCATCCCAGCACTCTTATGTGTAAGTGCCAGTTCCAATAGATCACCATCCCGAAAATGATAATCAATATCGTCCTGTAATTTTTTTAATAGTGTCGATTTAATCTGTGACATTGGCAGTTAAAATATGTACATTATGGAATTCAATCAAACTCTCTTGCGACTTTGAACCTCGACAAAACACTCGATAAGAAAAACTTTGTCATTAAAAAATGATGGGCTAAAAATAGGATAATTACAACAAAACTACCGCTAGCTTCCTTTACTTAATAGCCCGCGGAATTTCAACACGGTTCTTATCAAATTTCATAACCACATCAACATTGGCAAACAAAGGAACTCGTACTTCATAGTTTGCAACAATTACAAAAGCCTCAGCCGTTTTTTCTAAATGCAGGTTATTTTTGTCAATGACTCTAATTTGATTAATATTGAGTCGCTTAAATATTAATGTGCGCAGAATAGGTTTAGTCAGCGGTTTTTTGCTCTCTGTGTACTCTTTTTCAATCCCTTCAAGTATCGATTGCACGCTTAAATTCTGCACGTAGACAGGCGCCATTTTCAAAACGCAGGTAAGAAGAAGCAAACTCACAGCAATAACGACGAGAAGAGTAATGGATGACATACCCGTTTGCGAGCCCATTTTTACAGCGAACTGCTTGCAAAACGACCTGTTTTTAAACTTAACTGAGCTGATATCGCTCATATTTCATCTCCAATAGGGGAAATAATGTAAATCCGCTCACACAGCGCTTAAGTTTAGCTCAATAACAACTATTTAAATGATCCCGCTCTAGAAAACGTGGGCAAGTGCCAGCCTGGCTCTTTATGCATCCATATCGCCACAGCTTTCCCCACAATTCGCTGCTCTGGGACAGTACCCCATACGCGGCTATCGGCACTGTTATCACGATTGTCGCCCATCATATAATAATGCCCTTCCGGCACGCGAATACTGATATCTTCTTTGCGATCTATATCTATGCGGTGCTGAATTTGATGCTCGACACCACCCAAATATTCGGTTCGCTGCTGGAACAAAGCCCTTTTATTTCCGCTCGACAACGGCTGCTGCTGAATTTCACCATTAATTGTCAGAACTTTGTTTTTATACTGAACCAAGTCACCCGGTAAGCCAATCACTCTCTTTATATAATACTGATCTTTGTGGGGGGGGAAAAACACCATCACATCACCTCGTTGAGGGTCATTAATACTGAGAACCTTATTCCGCCACACAGGCAACCGAATCCCGTAGGTATACTTATTCACCAAAATAAAATCACCAATTAGCAGCGTTTTTTCCATTGAAGCAGAGGGGATTTGAAAAGGCTCGTACATAAAAGAGCGAATCACAAAAACAAGCGCCAAAACAGGTGTTAATGATTTAGCATTTTCGACCAAAAAGGGCTCTTGCTCTCCCTCGGCACGGGTTTTACTCAACCAAATTGCATCGACTATCCAAATTATTGTTCCAGCCGCAACAAAACACATTAAAATTAAAGGGAAATTAATATCCATAAATTTAGAACTCTTGGTCAATTTACTCTTATGCCAACAATTAATAATTAAAGTGTGCGAACAAAGCCGCTAGGCTTTTACGTTGCACACATTAATCTACCTTTAATACCGCCAAAAAAGCAGACTGAGGAATATCCACGCGGCCCACTCGCTTCATTCTTTTCTTACCGGCCTTTTGTTTTTCTAACAGTTTTTTCTTTCTCGTTATGTCGCCACCATAACATTTAGCGGTCACATTTTTTCGCAATGCCTTGACAGTCTGCCTCGCGATAATATGACCACCGATGGCAGCCTGAATAGCCACATCAAACATTTGCCGTGGAATTAACTTTTTCATGGCTTCCACCAGAGTTCGGCCTCTATTTTCAGCCAAATCCCGGTGCACTATAATAGCCAATGCGTCGACACGCTCAGAATTAATAAGAACATCCAACCTAACAAGTTTAGCTGGAGAGAAACGTTCAAATTGATATTCAAGCGATGCATACCCCTTGCTGCAAGACTTTAATCGATCGAAAAAATCGAGAACCACTTCATTTAAAGGCAGTTCGTAAACTAGCGAAACTTGCTTACCCAAAAATTGCATATCGATCTGTACCCCTCGTTTTTCTACACAAAGGGTTATCACATTACCCAAGTATTCTTGCGGAACCAATATATTAGCTCGCACTATGGGTTCGCGCATTTCTGCAATCAAACCGGGATCAGGAAGCCTGGAAGGGTTGTCTACTTCAACAGTTTCACCCTGAGTGGTCAACACTTGGTAAACCACCGTTGGAGCTGTCGTAATTAGATCAAGATCGTATTCTCGCTCTAAACGTTCTTGAATGATCTCCATATGAAGCATGCCAAGAAAACCACAGCGAAAACCAAAACCCAGAGCATCAGAGACTTCAGGTTCATAAAAAAGGGAGGCGTCATTCAACGTCAACTTGGCCAAGGCCTCGCGAAAAGCCTCATAATCATCTGAACTTACGGTAAACAAGCCAGCATACACTTTAGGCTGTACT
>JAJRPK010000279.1 GCA_024280785.1 Gammaproteobacteria bacterium | reverse complement strand
GAACGATCTTACGTCTCAGATTCACAATTTTTTAAGTGGCATATCGTTGGCGGATTTAATGGATCGAAAAGAAATTCAATCCGTGTCCCAACGCCAAGACAATAAGTTAGACGCGGCAAACGATATACCGCAGGTACAAATAGTCTTGAGCGAATAGCTACGAAATAGCTACGAAATAGCTACGATGTGTCCTATTAACTATAGTAGGACGCCTAAGCAGGCAGACAGATAAGCAGGCAGGAAAAATAGTTTTGGAGAATGATATGCAATTACCGATTTATCTTGATTATTCAGCAACGACACCTGTCGATCCGAGGGTGGCTGAAAAGATGTCGGAATGTTTAACCCAAGAGGGAAATTTTGGTAATGCGGCGTCGCGTTCTCACCCCTACGGTTGGCGTGCTGAAGAAGCTATTGAAAATGCGCGGGCGCAAGTGGCTGAGTTGATTAACGCCGATCCGCGTGAGATTGTTTGGACGTCTGGTGCTACCGAGTCAGATAATTTGGCGATCAAAGGTGCGGCTCATTTTTATCATAAAAAAGGCAAGCATATCATTACGTCGACTATCGAACATAAAGCGGTGCTCGATACTTGTCGACAGTTAGAGCGTGAAGGCTACGACATAACTTATTTGGCGCCCGGTGAACATGGTCTAACGGATCCGGCGGTAGTCGAAGCGGCAATACGTGAAGACACTATATTAGTGTCTATTATGCATGCTAACAACGAAATTGGTGTGATCAACGATATCGCAGCTATCGGCAAAATCACTAGGGCACGCAAAATAATTTTTCACTCTGATGGAGCTCAGTCAACCGGTAAGATACCTGTTGATATGTCGTCATTAAACGTTGATTTATATTCGATGTCGGCGCATAAAATGTACGGCCCTAAAGGCATGGGGGCGCTGTATGTTAGTCGTAAACCTCGCGTTAGAATCGAGGCACAAATGCACGGTGGTGGTCACGAGCGTGGTATGCGATCAGGCACTTTGGCTACGCATCAAATTGTCGGATTTGGCGAAGCGGCAAGAATTGCTCAAGAGACTATGACCGAAGAAAATAAACGGTTGATCGGTCTACGGCAAAAACTTTGGGATGGTGTGAGTGACATGGAAGAAGTGTACCTCAATGGTCACGCCGAGCAGCGCCTACCGGGCTCACTTAATGTCAGTTTTAATTTTGTCGAAGGGGAGTCGTTAATTATGGCGCTCAAAGACTTGGCGATTTCTTCGGGGTCGGCTTGCACTTCGGCTAGCCTTGAGCCTTCTTACGTATTGAGGGCATTGGGTCGCACTGATGAGTTAGCCCACAGCTCATTGCGTTTTTCTTTTGGTCGCTATACCACCGAAGAGCATATTGATACCGCGATTACGCAATTGCGAATGGCAGTAGAGAAACTTCGCGATTTGTCGCCGCTATGGGATATGTTCAAAGACGGGGTCGATTTGGACTCGGTTAAATGGGCCGCCCACTAAATATTGAGAGTGAATGGCTGATAGGTGGTCCCGTTGGTTTTAGTCGTTTAAGTTTTAATAGTTCAAACAGTTACTATTTATTAGTTCAAACAGTTACTAAAGGTTAGAGGTGAAATATCATGGCTTACGGTGAAAAAGTATTGGATCACTATGAGAATCCACGCAATGTTGGCAAAATGGATGTTAATGATTCCTTTGTGGGAACCGGAATGGTGGGCGCGCCCGCTTGTGGTGACGTTATGCGTTTACAGATTAGAGTTAATGACGACGGCGTCATAGAGGATGCTAAGTTTAAGACTTATGGTTGTGGTTCTGCGATTGCGTCGAGCTCACTGCTAACAGAATGGGTTAAGGGTAAGACCTTAGACGAAGCAGCTGCCATTAAAAATTCTGATATTGTTGAAGAGCTGGCATTGCCACCGGTTAAAATCCACTGTTCTGTTTTAGCCGAAGACGCAATAAAAGCGGCTATTGCCGATCTAAAAAGCAAGGCCGGTACTGGTAGCGCCGCTAACAAGGCTAGCGCGGGTTAAAGTATATTATGGCAATTACGATGACGGAAAAAGCGGCGGCTCATGTTCAGGGCCAGTTGTCCCAGCGCGGTAAAGGCGTCGGTATTCGTGTAGGTGTTAAAACTACGGGTTGTTCAGGGATGGCGTATGTGCTGGAATTTGTCGATATTTTTGATGACAATGACGCTGTGTTTGAAAATCATGGTGTTAAGCTGGCGGTTGATCCTAAAAGCCTAGTCTATATCGATGGCACAGAAATGGATTTTGTCAAAGAAGGTTTAAACGAAGGCCTTCAGTTTAATAATCCTAATGCCGCAGGCGAGTGCGGTTGTGGAGAGAGCTTTACCGTATAGCTCTGGCTCATTCAACACTGACTCATTCAAGCCCGACTCATTCAACATTAATAAAGCTGCTGATTTTTCTGTGAACTTCGAACAAAATTATTTTACGTTATTGGGTGTGCCGCAGCAGTTCTCGGTCGATATTTTGGCGTTAAAAAAACGGCATAGAGAGCTCCAGCGTCAGTATCATCCCGACCGGTATGCAAACAAAACACCGCAGGAGCAACGTTTAGCGGTTCAATTTTCAGCGCACTTAAATTCAGCGTTTACCACATTGACCGACCCCGTAAT
>JAJRPK010000278.1 GCA_024280785.1 Gammaproteobacteria bacterium | reverse complement strand
CCACACCAAACTCAGACTCAATTTCTACTCGCCCACCTAGGTCCTGTATATTTCGGCGGACGACGTCCATACCTACTCCACGACCCGAAACGTCGCTTACTACTTCGGCGGTAGAAAACCCGGCGCGAAACAACAATTGATTTATTTCATCGTGAGTTAATTCTTCGTCTTCTCCCACCAAGCCTCGCTCACGTGCCTTGGCCAAAATCTTTTCCGGGTTAATTCCCGCCCCATCATCCGAAATAGAAATGATAATATTTCCTGCTTCGTGCGCAGCCGATAGTCTCATTGTGCCAGTTTCTGGCTTTCCTGCCGCCACTCGATCCTCTGGCATTTCAATACCATGATCGAGCGCATTTCTAACTAAATGAACCAATGGGTCAGCAACTTTTTCCAATACTGTTTTATCCAGCTCGGTATGCTCACCGGTAATTTCCAGATTTATTTTCTTGTTTAGCTGTTTGCACATATCGTGAACCATGCGTGGAAAACGATTAAACGTGTTGTTAATTGGCAGCATGCGCATTTTCATTGCGACATTTTGTAATTCTAGCGCATTGGTTTCTAACTGGCTTAAACCAGCTTCTAAAGCTTCATTAACGGTTTCTGATATTTCACCGCCAACTTTTTTTAGCATCGACTGAGTGATTACCAGCTCACCAACAAGATTGAGTAAGGCGTCAATTTTTTCTATATCTACCCGAATCGAAGTCCCAGCTTTTGCTGCAATCGCTTTTTTTGCAGGTTTTTTAGCACTTTCCTCAACGGTTTTCTCAGTGCTCTCTGGCTCCTTTTTAGTATTGTCGGCCACTGATGCTGGCTGGCTGACAGCACTAACTGTCGCTTTTGTATTCTCAGCTAAAGTTTCAACGACCTCCTCAACGGTACTTTTGGCACTCTCGCTTCCTGTACCTCCCATTTGTTCAAATGTTAGCTCACAATCATCGTCAACCCAATCAAAGGTTTCATCAAGCACTTCTTTCGCGATATTGCCTTTTAGTTCTAGAACCCAATTGACGTAACACTCCTGCGGATCAAATTCTCCAAGTACCGGAATATTATCAATTGAGCTAGTGATGCTTAACTCGCCAATTTCTGCCAGCTCTCTAAAAATCAACGCGGGCTTATTGCCAAATTTTAAAAAATCGAGATTAGGTGTAAAGGTGATTTTCCACCCTTCAATTGCCTCACTGCTGGTAGTAGGCGATGATGCAACCTCATCATTCATCATAACTTCGTCGATATAATCAACCAGGGCTGCTTCGACATTTTCAGATTTCGGGCTTTCTGCACCAGCACCTCTCGTATCAGTATCACCGGCTAATATCACTTTGATTTGCTTACCGACAGCGATTACTTCATCCGACGCTGTATCTTCCCCCTCTTTTGCCGAGGTCATCATTTCACGAATACAATCGACCGCTTTAAGCAAAACTTCTATGCAAGGTGTTGTAACCGCCCTGCTACCATCGCGCATCTCGTCCAATAATGTTTCGGCACCGTGAGCAAATTCAGCAATTTTGGTAAAGGCAAATGTTGCGGCTCCGCCTTTAAGGGAGTGTGCAGCACGAAATATATCGTTAATGGCTTCGATATTATCGCCACCTTCTTCCAAACCCAGCAGGTTGGACTCCATTGCGTCCAGGCCTTCATCACTCTCTTCAAAAAAGAGTTGCTTTATCTCTTCCATTCCGTCGCCGTCAAACATGCCTTGCCTCTTTCAAACATTTAATTATGCTAATTTCAGGCCTACTTAGACTGAATTACCCAGCATTACTTATTCAACTCGTTACTTACTTTGTAGAATCAATGCGCATCCATCAGCACTGCAATGGATCATAAATTCAAATGTTCACAAAAACCGATGTCTGTCGCCGCTTGGTAGATCGCGATTGGCAAATTGTCCCACTCGACCGAAATATTGGCGTTCTCCATAGTTTTCAAAAAGGAGACGATGGTTTGTAAGCCGACAAAATCAATATCCTCAACATCTTCAGCGTCAATAATGACTTGCTTTACTACTTTAGAGTCAACATCAGAAAACTGCAGAAACAGTTTATCAATGTTATCCATATTAATTTTTTCATCTAGCGTAATTGTTGTTTCGGATTTATTTTCTTCACTCATGTTTCTCAGCCTTAACAAAAGTTTTTGATTTCATTGGTGTCCTAACTTAGACTTCTTCTGTAATAAGGCGCTTACAACTTTGAAAATATTTTATCGATTTTTTTCTTCAATATCTCAGGGGTAAACGGCTTTACCACATAGTCGTTTACGCCTGCTTTGGCGGCCTCGACTATTTGCGCGGGCTTGGCCTCAGCAGTTACCAACAAGACCGGCATTTTCGAAAGATCTGGATTGGCCCGTACTGCCCGCAATAAATCGATGCCTTGCATAATCGGCATATTCCAATCACTGACCAAGAAATCAAACCGTCCTGTCTCTAACATTGGCAGCGCAGTAGCGCCATCATCAGCCACCTCAATATTATTGTAGCCTAGCCGTTTCAATACTTGAGTCACGACTCTCTGCATTGTTAGATGATCATCGACAACGAGAATTTTCATCTCTGGATTAATTTCCATACAGCCCCTTAATATAATTACTGATCTAAAAATACTCGCAACACTATCAATATTTGTAATAAAACGTTTGGCATCAATACTCGCTTTCGAAATAGGCGAAGATTACTTATCATCCGACTAAAAAAGCAAAGCTCGCACCAGCTATAAAAATTTAGCCTAATTACTAGATATTGCAAATGGACTTTCTCCCACTACCCTCGGGGAAATAGTGTAAAACACGCCAAAAATCAGAGTGTTAGACGGCAGTTCCTTTAGCAAATTACTTTTGCATACGTGTCTCAAAAAAATT
>JAJRPK010000277.1 GCA_024280785.1 Gammaproteobacteria bacterium | reverse complement strand
TATAAGCCTGGCCGATTTAGCTTTAACGTTAAAGGAGGACGCTGCGAAGCCTGCCAGGGTGATGGCGTAACAAAAGTCGAAATGCATTTTTCACCCGATGTCTATGTACCCTGTGACATTTGTAAAAGACAACGTTATAACCGGGAAACATTAGAAATAACTTACAAAGGTAAAAATATTTCGGAGGTCTTGGATATGACCGCCGAGGACGCCTTAGAATTTTTTGTCGCCATTCCCTCTATCGCAAAAAAGCTACAGACAATTATCGATGTTGGTTTGAGTTACGTAAAACTTGGGCAAGCTGCCACCACATTATCTGGAGGAGAAGCCCAGCGCGTCAAACTTTCCAAAGAGCTCTCGAAACGCGATACTGGACGCACGCTATACATTTTAGACGAACCAACCACGGGCTTGCATTTCGCCGACATTAAGCAGTTATTAAAAGTGCTTCATCACCTACGAGACAAGGGGAACACTATAGTCATTATTGAACACAATCTGGATGTCATTAAAACCGCTGACTGGGTAATTGATCTTGGCCCCGAGGGAGGTAGCGGAGGAGGAATGGTGATCGCAGAAGGAACCCCTGAAAAAATAGCTAAAAGCAAAGGCTCTCACACAGGTAAATTCTTAAAACCCATACTTAATAAAAAAATTAATAAATAAATACAGCCCAAAATCTTTAACAATACTGACCAGTTCTTAAATAAAACAGCCAACCATCAGTCATAAAAAAAGCCGAGATACACTCGGCTTTTTTTATGACTGATGGCTTTAACTACAAGATTTAATCATCATCAAAATCGAAATCATCATCAAAATCTAAACCGCCATCCTGTGGACGATCTAGCAACTCGACATAAGCCATAGGCGCCTTATCTCCTGTACGGAAACCGCACTTCATAATACGCAAATACCCACCTGGCCGTGACTCGTAACGCGGGCCGAGTTCACTAAACAATTTTCCTACAGCAGCTTTACAACGAGTACGATTAAACGCTAACTGGCGATTCGCAACGCTGTCTTCTTTCGCCAAAGTAATCAATGGCTCCGCAAAGCGACGCAGTTCTTTTGCTTTAGGCAAAGTTGTACGAATCAACTCGTGCTCAAACAAAGAGTTTGTCATGTTGCGAAACATCGCTTTACGATGCGAAGAGTTTCGATTTAGCTGTCTGCCACTATGACGATGACGCATGGCAAAAATTCCTATTCATTCAAATAAAATAACTAAAAAAGTAAACTATCAAGCGATTAATTTATCATCGCTACGTAAACTCGCTGGTGGCCAATTATCAAGACGTAAGCCTAGTGATAGTCCACGTGAAGCTAGTACATCTTTAATTTCTGTCAGCGACTTTTTACCCAAGTTTGGCGTCTTAAGAAGTTCAACTTCGGTACGTTGAATCAAATCACCGATATAATAAATATTTTCGGCCTTCAGACAATTGGCAGAGCGAACGGTCAGCTCTAAATCGTCAACTGGACGCAGCAAGATAGGATCAATTTCTTCCTCTTGCTGAGCAGGCTCTGCTTCTTTCTCGCCCTCTAGATCAACAAACACTGCCAACTGCTGCTGCAGAATCGTAGCCGCTCTACGAATCGCCTCTTCAGAGTCGAGTGTTCCATTTGTCTCCAAGTCGATGACCAATTTATCAAGGTCAGTTCTCTGCTCTACGCGAGCACTATCAACCACATAAGAGACTCTGCGAACAGGGCTGTAAGAAGCATCAAGCTGTAAGCGGCCAATAGCTGTTGATTCCTCATCATCAGACTGGCGAGACTCTACCGGCTGATAACCACGCCCGGATGTCACTGTTAACTTTAATGTCAACTCGCCCGACTCGTTCAGATGGGCAATAACATGATCAGGGTTTTTAATCTCGACTTCGTGATCAAGAATAATATCTGCCGCTGTAACAACCCCGGGGCCTTTTTTACTCAAAGTCAAAACGGTTGTTTCACGATCATTTAAAATAACTGATACACCCTTAAGGTTTAGCAGAATTTCAATGACGTCTTCTTGTACACCTTCGATCGCACTGTACTCGTGCAATACACCTTCAATTTCAACTTCGCTTATCGCTGCACCTGGCATAGACGATAAAAGAATCCTACGGAGCGCATTACCCAAAGTATGGCCAAAACCTCGCTCCAATGGCTCTAAGGTGATTTTTGCTCTAGTGGGACTAAGCTCTTCAACTTCGATTAAACGTGGTGTTAGAAATTCGCTGCCTGCACTTAGCATATCGTTACCTGTATTTGATAAACTGATTTCTGGACGGTATTTCGTATTGCCAGACTACTTTCGATAATTTGTTCATCCAACTACTGATTAATAGTTAATATCAGTGAAGGAAAACAAAACAATACCTACAGTGCAAACTACATGCTGCACTGCATAAACACCACGCTGTTACTTTGAATACAACTCGACAATTAGACTCTCGTTGATCTCTGAAGGTAAATCGGCACGGTCAGGTGCGGCTTTATAAGTTCCTTCAAACTTACTTTCGTTGACCTCGATCCACTCAACGTAGCCACGTTGTGCAGCTAACGACATTGCCGATTGGATGCGCAGTTGTTTCTTGGCTTTTTCTCGAACAGAGACAACATCACCCGGCTGAACTTGATAAGACGCGATATTTACCACGTTATCATTAACCAAAATCGAATTATGTGATACTAATTGACGCGATTCAGCGCGAGTAGACCCAAACCCTATTCGATAAACAACATTATCCAAGCGGCCTTCTAATAGCTGAAGTAAATTCTCACCCGTTGCGCCTTTCTTGTTAGCGGCGTTTTTATAGTAATTACGAAATTGCTTTTCTAAAACGCCATAAATACGACGAACCTTTTGCTTTTCACGTAACTGGACGCCATAATCCGATAAACGACCACGTCTCGCACCGTGCATGCCTGGCGCTGATTCAGGCTTACATTTGCTTTCTAACGATCTGACACCACTCTTTAAAAAGAGATCTGTGTTCTCGCGACGAGCCAATTTACAGGTTGGGCCTAAATATCGAGCCATAATGTGTGATCCTGCGTATTTCTATTTTGTTTAAGTCTATTTGTGTTAAATCTGTACTTGAAGACAGCCCCAAGTAACAACGATAAAACTACACTCTTCTCTTCTTAGGAGGACGACAACCATTGTGAGGAATGGGAGTCACGTCGGTAATACTGTTGATATTAAAACCGCAGTTATTCAAAGCTCTAACCGCTGACTCGCGACCAGGGCCAGGCCCCTTTACTTGTACGTCAAGATTTTGTAGACCGAATTCTTTAGCCGCATTTCCGGCTCGCTCTGACGCAACCTGTGCGGCAAAAGGTGTGCTTTTTCGAGAACCACGAAAACCTGAACCACCCGATGTGGCCCAAGTTAACGCATTACCTTGACGGTCAGTAATCGTAATAATCGTATTATTAAACGAAGCGTGGATGTGGGCGATACCATCAGCTACCGTTTTTTTAACTTTTTTACGCGTACTTTGTGAACTGGGATCTGCCATTACTTAGTTTTCCTGCTTTCAGCGCCGTGCGCCAGAAAATGTATTTTCTTACTTTAACAATTTAACAATCATCAAACCTATCGACGGATAGGCTTACGAGGTCCCTTACGAGTACGGGCATTCGTCTTGGTACGTTGGCCCCGCAGAGGTAAGCCTTTGCGATGACGCATACCCCGATAACAACCCAAATCAAGCAATCGCTTGATATTCATTGAGACTTCGCGACGAAGATCACCTTCTACCGTACGTTTAGTAACTTCTGCCCGCAAAAGATCCATTTCACTTTCGTTTAAAGCGCTGATCTTAATCGCTGGATCGATGCCCGTTTCCTCGCACAATTGCTGAGCAGATGTAGTTCCAATGCCATAAATGTACGTCAGTGCGATGACTGTGTGCTTGTGGTCAGGAATATTGACTCCGGCTATACGGGCCATTAAAAATCTCCAATTTCTATAGGTAATCTATAATAAATCTTGCTTTAAGGGCTTACTCGCTCTCAACCGCCAGTCAGCCCCTGTTTCAATCTGTTAAAGCTATGGATGTAATTATCCTTCCTACACCCACATATAATTTCGATTTGCGTTTTTCTTTTACTTTCAACAACTTATAAAATAACAACTATACTGAATACTAAATAACTCACCACTAATCTTCTTTTGCACTAAGCTGACAAAAACGGCGCGACAGGATACCTTTGACAGGGCAAAAAATCAATGCCTGAAATAACTTAACCCTGTCTTTGCTTGTGGCGAGGCTCCGCGCTGCAAATAACCCGAACCGCTCCACGGCGCTTAATAATTTTACAGTTACGACACATTTTCTTAACCGAAGCACGTACTTTCATTTCAAATCTCCAAATTGTTCGCTGGTTTAAGCTCTACCACTCGCTAAATTACCCCTTGCTATCAAAGGATATGGGGTTATTTAGGGGCTAAACCACTTCCACCAAAATTCTTTAAATTTGCTTTCTTCATCACTGAGTCGTATTGATGCGACATCAAATGGGACTGTACTTGTGACATAAAGTCCATGACCACGACCACGACAATAAGCAACGATGTTCCGCCCAAATAAAATGGGACATTAGCAAACACTTGCAAAAACTGGGGCATTAAACAGATACCTGCTATATATAACGACCCAAACATGGTCAAACGAGTTAATACTCCGTCAATATACTCGGCCGACTGCTTGCCTGGACGAATGCCAGGAATAAACGCACCCGAACGCTTCAGGTTTTCTGCCACTTCAACGGGGTTAAACATCAACGCGGTATAAAAGAAACAGAAAAAGATAATGAAAACCGTAAACAGCAATACATTAAGTGGCTGACCTGGGCTGATATAAAGCGCAAGATCCTGTAACCACTCAGCCCCCCCTTCTGACTGCCCAAACCATTGCGCAATCGATGCGGGAAACAACAAAATACTGGATGCAAATATCGCTGGTATTACACCAGCCATGTTAACTTTTAACGGCAAATGGCTTGTCTGGGCCGCAAAAACCTTACGGCCTTGCTGGCGTTTGGCATAATTCACCGTAATTCGTCGCTGGCCTCTCTCAATTCTTACAATGAAGAAAATCAATGCAATAGCCACAACGAAAACACCTAGCAATAAAAGGACGTTCATTTCGCCCGTTCTTGCTTGCTCAAGTGACTGGCCAATGGCAGCCGGTAGCCCCGCCACGATACCTGCAAAGATTAGCAAGCTAATTCCGTTGCCTATTCCGCGCTCCGTTACTTGCTCGCCCAACCACATTAAAAATACTGCACCAGTCACTAGCGATACAATGGCCGGTAAATAAAAGCTAATGCCGGCAGCATAGGACAACCCCTGATTTGCCAAACCCGCAGACATACCGACTGCTTGAACAAGTGCAAGACCCACAGTGAGATAACGAGTGTACTGAGTGATCTTTCTGCGGCCCGCTTCACCTTCTTTCTTTAACTGCTCTAGATGGGTACTCACCGACCCCATTAACTGCATGATAATCGAGGCCGATATATAGGGCATAATCCCCAGAGCCAATATACTCATTCGCTCGAGTGCACCACCCGAGAACATATTAAACATGCCCAACATGGTGCCCTGATTCTGGTTAAACATATCTGCCAGTCTATCGGGGTTAATACCAGGTACAGGAATATGGGTGCCAATTCTATAAATGAATATCGCAAGTAGCACGAAGCGCAGACGAGCCCACAATTCTGTGAGTCCTGATTGCTTTGTGGGAGATATTCCGGGCTTCGCCATAATATTTATTGCATCTTAAATTAGAGAGTTAAACAGTAACCAGGATACCGCTGTCTATTTACTATTACTGTCTATGCCTTCATCAATTGTACCGCCCGCCGCCTCAATTGCTGCACGAGCTCCTTTTGATACACGTATGCCTTTAACCGTTAGAGGACGAGTTAACTCCCCCTGTAAAAATATTTTGACATGCAGTATATGATGCCCAACCAACCCAGCCGCAATCAGCGCGGGTAAATCTACAACATCACCTTCGACTTTGCCTATTTCACCAACACGAACTTGATCGCTAACCCGACCAACTCTGGACGTAAAACCGTACTTAGGCAAACGTTTTTGCAAAGGCATCTGGCCACCTTCAAAGCCTGGCCGTACACTTCCGCCCGAACGAGACTTTTGACCCTTGTGACCACGGCCACAAGTCTTGCCGTATCCACTGCCGATACCTCGACCAACACGCTTAGTACTATGTTTCGCACCATCCGCAGGACTTAGACTATTTAATCGCATCAGTTCACTCATTACTCTGCACCTTCGACACTAAGCAAATAGTGCACTTGATTAATCATACCGCGGGTAGATGGTGTATCTTCAACCGTCACGACATGACCTATGCGACGCAGACCCAAACCACGCAAACAAGACTTGTGAGCTTTCAAGCGGCCTGCACTGCTTCGTATTTGCTTAACTGTTACGGTTTTTCCACTTGCCATGAGTCTAAACTCCGATCACCAATCTATCATCTAATAACTATTTATACGCTAATCAGGCTGTACTACGCTTTTAAAGCGCAAATCCGACGATGCAAATTATGCAGTAACGTCATCTACTGATTTTCCGCGCTTCGCTGCAATGCCTTCTGGAGAACGCATATTGCCTAGCCCCTTAATCGTCGCCCTTACTACATTAACAGGGTTCGTCGAGCCGTAGCATTTTGCCAACACATTGTGAACACCGGCAACTTCTAACACAGCACGCATCGCTCCACCGGCAATAACACCCGTACCTTCGGACGCCGGCTGCATATAAACCTTCGATGCACCGTGCGCTGCTCGCACAGGATACTGCAGAGTGCCATCAGCTAAATCTACATCAATCATATTACGGCGTGCTGACTCCATTGCCTTCTGAATGGCTATAGGCACTTCACGCGCTTTACCGCGACCGAAACCTACACGTCCATTTCCATCACCAACAACAGTCAGCGCAGTAAAGCCAAAAATTCGACCGCCTTTTACTACTTTTGCAACTCGATTGACCTGAACCAGTTTTTCCTGAAGGCCTTCTTCGTTGTCTCTGTTTTTTTCGTTAAACGCCATACCAATACCCTAGAATTCAAGACCCGCTTCACGCGCAGCTTCTGCTAACGCTTTTACACGACCGTGATATTTAAAACCACTTCGATCAAACGCAACCTCAGCAATACCCGCTGCTTTCGCGCGTTCGGCAATTAATGCACCAACGCTTTTAGCCGCTTCAATATTACCAGTACTACCTGATCGCAAAGATTTATCCAACGTAGACGCAGCTGCCAAAACCTTATCACCCGCTGCTGAAATAATTTGCGCGTAAATATGACGCGGCGTTCGGCTCACACTTAAACGATATGCACCCAAGTCACGAATTTTTACACGGCTACGACGTGCGCGACGTAGTCTGGCTTGTTTTTTGTCGTTCATCTCTCTTTACACCTTTACCTAGCCTAAGCTAACTCAATTCGTTTTCTCTAACGGCTATTTCTTCTTAGCATCTTTACGGCGAACATGCTCGCCCATATAACGAACACCTTTGCCCTTGTATGGCTCTGGCGGTCTAAATGACCTTATCTCTGCAGCTGTCTGACCAACCAATTGCTTGCTTACACCCTTCAATACAATTTCAGTCTGGCTCGGTGTTTCAACCGTAATTCCCTCTGGAATCTCAAACTCTACCGGATGCGAAAAACCTAAGGTCAAGTTTAGCTTTTTCCCGGAAGCTTTGGCTCGATAACCCACGCCATTAAGCTGTAATTTCTTTTCATAGCCATTGGTTACGCCAACAACCATATTGTTTATCAGCGATCTAAAGGTGCCACTTAATGCGCGTGACTGCTTCGCTTTAGTACGTGCAGAAAACGTCAACACTCCGTCGTCTAACTTCACTTCGACTAACGGGTGCAAGTTCAGTTCCAAATTACCCTTGCTGCCTTTTACCGCAATCTGGTCTTCACTTAACTTGATCTCGACGCCTGAAGGCACCGTGACCGGGCTATTCGCTACTCGTGACATATCTTCTACCTAAAGTTCTTAACCGCTATTTTACTTACAGACCGTTTCATTTACACACTATGTATCACGCATATCGCGCTGAAATCTCATCTAATCCATATAATTAGATTTAGAAAACTGTACAGAGAACCTCTCCACCGACACCGGCTTTACGCGCCTGCTTATCGGTCATAACACCTTTATTAGTCGAAATAATGGCGATGCCTAAACCACCACGAACCTTAGGTAAATCATCTTTACCAGAGTAAGCCCGCAATCCAGGCCGACTTTCACGGTGAATTTCTTCAATAACCGCCCGACCATCAAAATATTTCAATTCAATTGACAAAGATGGCTTGCCATCGTTATCTGCTACTTCAACGGCCGTTACAAAACCTTCTTGCTTAAGCACGTTAGCAATCGCTACTTTAGTTGTCGATGAGGGCATACTAACCGACACCTTTTCAGCCATCTGGGCATTCCGAATTCGTGCCAACATGTCGGCTATAGGGTCTTGCATACTCATACTGTTTCTCCGATTACCCTTTTACTCTCTGCAACTGCTACGATGATCATGGTTCTAGTTATCGCTCTAATTTTCACTCTAGCCATCAGGCTACCAACTGGCCTTTACCAAACCAGGCAAGAAACCATTCATTGCAGCTTCACGTATCTTATTTCGGCACAAGCCGAACTTACGATAAACGCCGTGCGGTCTGCCAGTAATCTGACAACGTCGTCGCTGTCGGCTTGAACTTGCATTTCGCGGCTGTTTTTGCAGAGCTACTTGAGCATCCCACTTATCATCATCACTTGCATTGGGATCTACAATAATCGCCTTAATAGCAGCTCGCTTAGTTGCGTATTTTGCAACGATCTTTGCGCGCTTTTTTTCTCGCTCTATCATTGACCTTTTAGCCATTCGTGTTCGCCTCTAAACCTTTCAAATTTTAATAATTAACACTACGTACGAAACGGAAAGTTAAATGCCGCCAATAACGCTCGTCCTTGTTCATCAGTCTTTGCCGTAGTAGTAATCGCAATATCCAAACCGCGGATCGTATCAATTTTATCGTAATCAATTTCTGGAAAAATAATTTGTTCGGTAACACCCATGGAGTAGTTACCACGGCCATCGAATGACTTTGCGTTCAAACCACGAAAATCTCGAATTCGCGGAATAGATATAGAAATAAGGCGATCCAAAAATTCATAC